>JAFBAP010000119.1 GCA_019247695.1 Verrucomicrobiota bacterium
CTCCAAGGTTGACACTCGCACCTAACCCCCATGCTGCCGCTCCGAACTCCGAACTCCGAACTCCGAACTCCGAACTCCTCTTCCTCTTCCGCCGTGGTCGCCGTGGCTCGCCGTGTTCGCCGTGTGAACTCTTACGTGGTGCCCGCCCTCCTCGCTGCGGCCGCCGTGTGACCGTGTGACCGTGTGACCGTTGCGCCCGGGACGTTTGATGTTAGCTTCCGTGTCCGCCGTATGAATTACAAAGATACGCTCAACCTGCCGAAAACCGAGTTCCCGATGAAGGCGAATCTGACGAGCCGGGAACCCGAGATTTTAGCTCGTTGGGAACGCGAGAACCTTTACGGAGCGATCCAGGAAAGCCGAAAAGGCGCGCCGCTCTTTGTACTTCATGACGGGCCGCCCTTTGCCAACGGCGACGTGCACATGGGAACGGCCCTCAACAAGGTGCTCAAGGATTTCATCGTTAAAAGCAAGACCATGCTGGGCTACCGTGCCCCCTACGTGCCCGGGTGGGACTGCCACGGTTTGCCGATTGAGTTCAAAGTCGTCAAGGAGTCGCGCGGGCTTTCTCCGTTGCAGGTGCGCCAGCGTTCGGAGGCGTACGCGCGGAAGTACATCGACATCCAGCGGCGGCAGTTCCGGCGCCTGGGTGTGCTCGGCGATTGGGACAGACCTTACCTGACGCTTGACCCGGCATACGAGGCGGAGATCCTGCGCGCATTTGCGGAATTGGTCCGTAAAGACCTGGTCTACCAAAGCAGGAAGCCGGTTTTTTGGAGCACCGGCGCCCAGACCGCACTGGCTGAAGCCGAGGTCGAGTACCACGAACGCGACGATCCTTCAATCTACGTTGGGTTCCCGATCGCTTCGGGCCCGCTTGCCGGCACGGCCGAGGCGGTCATCTGGACGACCACCCCCTGGACTTTGCCTGCTAATCTGGCCATTGCCGTCCATCCCAGGCTCACGTACGTCGTCCAGGGTTTTACGCACCCGGATTACCCCGGGACCCGCCGGTTTTTGCTTGCCCGGGAGCGCGTGAATGCCTTCAGCCGGGACACCGGGTGGGTGCCTGAAGGCGAACCCAAAACGAGGTTCGCCGGCAGCGATCTAGAAAAAACGGTTTGCCGCCACCCTTTCCTGCCGCGTGAATCGATCGTGTTACCGGGCGAATTCGTAACGACCGACTCCGGCACCGGCTGCGTGCACATTGCGCCGGGCCACGGTGAAGATGATTACGTGCTTGGTTTGAAGTACAACCTGCCCGTTTTCGCGCCGGTCGATGACAACGGCCGTTACACCCCGGAGGTCGGCGTACCCGAGTGGGTCGGCAAGTACGTGTTTGACGCCAACCACCAAATCGTTGAGCGGCTCAAACAGGACGGAAAATTGGTCGGCGTTCAGAACTACCGCCACTCTTACCCGCACTGCTGGCGCTCCAAGACCCCGGTGATCTTTCGTGCGGTCGAACAGTTTTTTATCCGCATCGATGCGATCAGGGCGCAGGCCTTGGCAGCGATTGACGGCGTTACCTGGTTGCCCGCCTGGGGCCGCAACCGGATGTACGCCACGGTCGAGTCCCGGCCGGACTGGTGCATTTCACGCCAGCGCACGTGGGGTGTGCCGCTGCCGGTCTTTTACCGCAACGGCGAACCGCAATTGAATGCCGATTGGGCAGCCGCCGTGGCCGACCTGGTGGGGGCCCGCGGTTCCAACGTCTGGTACGAACTTGACGATACGCAGATCACTGAAGTTCTCGGGCTTCCCGCGGGCTTGACCCGGCGTCCGGACACCCTTGACGTTTGGATCGATTCCGGCGTGAGCCACCTGGCCGTGCTACGGCATGACCCCGAACTGCGGTGGCCGGCGGACGTTTACATCGAAGCGACTGACCAGCACCGGGGCTGGTTTCAATCCTCCTTGCAGACCAGCGTTGCCCTTGAAGGCTCCGCGCCCTACCGCGAGGTCATCACCCATTCGTTCGTCGTCGACGTGGACAGCCGCCAGAAAATCTCCAAGTCCGCCCAGGGAACCTACGCCAGGCCGACTGAGGCTGAACATTTTGTAAAAAAGTTCGGGGCAGACATCGTGCGGCTCTGGGTTTCGAGCGTCAACTATGCCGACGAAGTGCCTTTCGGAGAACGGATGTTCGAGCAATTGACCGATACTTACCGCCGCATCCGGAACACGCTTCGCATCCTCCTGGCCAACCTCTACGATGACACTTCCTCCTCTGCCGGATCCGTTTCGCCGGCCCTGGTGGACCGGTGGATCCTGGGCCGCCTTGAACAGGTGATCGCGACATGCCGCGAGGCGTACGCCGCGTACGAGTTCCATCGGGTTTACCATGCCTTGAACCATTTTTGCGCCGTAGACCTGAGCAGCCTCTACATCGATATCACCAAGGACCGCATGTACTGCGACGCGCCTGAATCGCCGCGGCGGCGCGCTACCCAGGCCGTGATGCGGGCCGTCTACGAGGCCGTGACCCGCCTGGTCGCCCCGATCCTGGCTTTCACGGCTGAAGAGGCCTGGACGTACCTCGGCAAAGGTTCGTCCGTACACCTCGAGACCTTTCCGGAATCCCGGCCCGAACAGGTGGATGCGTCCGCGCTTCGCCAAGTGGATGCGCTGCTGCGCCTCCGCGGGTTGGTCGCGCAGGGAATCGAGGGCGCACGGCAGCGAAAAGAGATCGGCAACGGCCTGGAAGCACGCGTCCGGGTGGCACTCCCGCCCGATGATCCGGTGCATGCCGTCAACCGGGAGGAAGTTGAGGAGTTTCTCATCCTGAGCGATTTCGACCTGCAAACGACGGAGGGTGAACCGGCGGTGGAAGTGGGGCGGACCCCCTACCGGCGGTGCGAACGCTGCTGGCGGCACCGCCCGACCGTGGGCAGTGACCCTGATTACCCGGATCTTTGCGACCGGTGCGCGGAGGTGGTACGGACAACCAAGGTTGAGGTAGGCCGGTGAGGTACCTGCTCTTTTTGTCGTTGCCGCTGTTCCTGCTGGATCAGCTGACGAAGTGGCTCGTCTTGCAGGACATCGGGTTCGGCGCTGAAATACCGGTTATTCCCGGCTTTTTCAGCCTGGTCCACGTGACCAACACCGGCGCTGCGTTCGGCATGCTGCAAGGCAAGAACACCTTCTTCATCGTCCTTGCCGCCGTCGCCATGGTCGTCGTTGTAGGCCTCTTCTGGCTAAACCGCCCCTCCGCCAATCGAGCGGGCCCGGGTTTGACGGCGACGACCAAGGTCGCCTTGGCCTTGCTGCTGGCCGGTATCGCCGGCAACCTGGTCGACCGCCTCTGGCGCGGGCAGGTCATCGACTTTCTGCATTTTTACCACGAGCAGTACGAGTTCCCATCCTTCAACGTGGCGGACAGCTGCATTTCCGTCGCCGCCGCGCTGCTGATCCTTGGCTCAGTAATTTCCGGCAAAGACAAATCGGTGCCGGGCACCCGGAAACGCGTGTCGGGGGGAGTTCGGCGTTCGGAATTTGGGGTTCGGAGCTCGGATCCGCCACCTGACCGGTGAAACCTGTTAGACCGCATAGGCGGCCTTAGACCCAACGGGCCGGGGGACGGTTTGATGGCCTGAAGGGCCAAAGGATCTTAGCCTAGGGTTTCACCCCACTACCATTTAGTTAAGGATACAAGGCCGGGTATTGCTTTGGTCCCGCAGGGACGGCTTAGGTTAGGCAGGTACGTTCGACCGGCTTTCAGCCCCGAAGGGGCGGCAGAAGATAGCCCAGGGTTTACCCTGGGCTATGTTCTACCGGCTCGGTTGGGCCGAAGACAACATGTTACCTCGATGGTCATCGAAAGGGTATGATTGAGACTTGATCGATACGATCAGGGTCATTTTTCCTTGGACTTTTCGATGATCAGCTTTGCTGGAGCTCGATAAAGGCCCCTTCCCGGGACTGAAGTCTTCGGCTAAGGTCAAGCGTCCCGGGACGAAAGCACCCCCGTCCGCCGGCCGTGCGCCTGGGTTACAGGAGTTTCTCCACCAAGGCCAGCGCGTCGGCTTTCGTTCGCGTGTCTCCTTCCAACTGGCTGGTCTGCACGGCATCGAGGATCTCGCGGAACCGTGGCCCGGGGGTCAGGCCCATCGCGATCAGGTCGTGACCGGTGATGAGCGGCTTCGGGATCAGCGGTTCAGCCGCAAACTCCTCTCGTTTCTGTTCCAGAAAGTCGTAAACGCCGAGGTCCCCGTGACTTCCGGCGCAGTCCGCCCGGTGCAACTCCAGTTCGACCGGGAAAGTCGGACGCGCCATAAACCGGCGAAGCCTCGCCGGTCGCATCTGGGGCGCATCTTTGAAAACCATGTGGTTGCGCACCGCCTCCGCAACTGCGGAGATTTCCTCGTTCGAAAACCGCAGCCGCGTCATGATATCTTCGGCCATCTCCGCGCCCACCCGATCGTGCCCGTTGAACCGAATCCGGCCGCCCTCTTCCGGGTGAAAGGTTTTAGTGACCGGTTTCCCGATGTCATGCAAGAGAACGGCCCAGACCAGAGTCAACGGCGCGTCCGGAGACAGCAGGCTGAGCATCAGGCGCGTGTGCACATAGACATCGCCTTCCGGATGAAACTGTGGGGGCTGCTCGCAGCCACGCATTGCCTGCACCTCGGGCAGGATCACTTGCAGCAGGCCTGCACTTTCCAACCGGTCCAGACCGGCTACCCGGTTAGGGTCGAGGAAGACCTTGTTGAGTTCGTCCCGGATGCGTTCGGCACTTACCACCGTGATCTCGGCCGCCTGTTCCTGCAGGGCTTCCCAGGTGGCCGGTTCGATCTCGAACTGCAACGTCGTGGCGAACCGGACCGCTCTCAGCAATCGGAGGCGGTCTTCCAGGAAACGTTCCGCCGGCCGGCCGATCGCACGTATCAATCTGCGGGCAAGGTCCTCCCGGCCGCCGACGTAATCAATCACCTGCCCCGTGACCGGATTCAGAAACATGCCGTTCACGGTAAAGTCCCGCCGTTCCGCATCCTCTCTCGGGGTGGAAAAAACGACGCTCTCGGGCCGGCGGCCATCAACGTACTTGCCGTCGGCCCGAAAAGTCGCCACCTCAAACTCAAAACCCTGTTCCAGGACCCGAATGACGCCGAATTGCGCGCCGACCGGGACCGTACGAGAAAAGAGTCCCTGTACGATCTTCGGTTCGGCGGCCGTTACGATATCGATGTCCTTGGGCGAAACACCTCGTAGGGCATCACGCACGCAACCCCCGGCAAAGAAGGCGGTGTACCCGCATTGCTGGAGCCGGGCCACGATCGCAATCGCGACATCGCGCCTGCGCCTGCTGCGCTCTTCCGTGCGGTCTTCCTCCATCAGGCGGCTTCAGCGATCGAGGCGGACCCGGCCAGGTAGCGCAGGTCAGCCCTGGCAGCCTCCAGCGCCAAGTGCAGCGGCAAGTGCAGCTCCAGGTACACCTGGGCTAAAGCCGCGAACTGCTCATCCCGGTTCAGCGTTTCGCGAACCGACGTTATCTGGTCTTGCATGGATTGCTTTCTCCTTTCGTTTGTGTCCGTCTGCGACCAGAGGCATTAAAAAACCCCACCACTGGTTCGCAGCGGTGGGGTTATCGCAAATTTGTTTTTTAGTCGGTTTACGATGTCCTCACCGCAAGCGGGCGTTTGCATTGGCAAAGCGCAATGGCGTCATGCCATACCGATCCCGGCATCGCGGATCTCATTATCGTTGCCATGGCGGCGTGGCCCATCGAGCCCAAGGATACCAGCACAACGGGTAAGTGCAATAATTTAATAAGATTCATCAAGATTCAAAGGCGTTCCCCTGGCCGCCAGGTTCTCATTGTGAAGACGCTCTCATTTTGAAGACGTTCTCAAGATCTACCGTCTAAACCTCCCAAAACCTTCGCCGTAATCGGCCGGATGAAATCGGTCGGCGGCACGGCGGGAGCGAACGGGATCCCTTGCGTATGGAAACCACTATGGAACCGGCCTCGGAAGACAAAGTAAGGAGCGCTCGAGGAAAGCGCACAACGAGCGTCCGCCTGGATAACCTGGACGAACTCGAAAGCATCGTGCGTGACTTCGGATTTAAGGATCGCAGCCACTTCTTCCAGCTTTGTACGGACGCGCTCCTTCAGGTACATCACAACCACGGCCGGCTTGACTGGCCGCCGAAGTTTGTGGTTCGGGAGTAATCGCGCTCGCACCCGGCGCCGCGCTGCCGGCCTTCCCGGTGCGAACGGGATGTTTGTCCCCATCTGCTCCGGTCAAAGCGGACAATGAAAGGCGCACGGGCACCCTGGCCGGTGCGACCGGACGTTTGCACCCCCGAGACGCCTGACGGCTGGCGTCGCCCCGGGCCATCAAACCGCCTGGTCACCGTTTACCACAAAGGCAACCGTCTCAGAGAAAACCCCGGTCAGGGCTTCGGCCAGTTGGGCGGCGTCTTTCGCGATCAGTTCAGGGTTGGGCAACCCGGAGGTACTGGTCGCCTTCGCAACGTCGTACGCGATCGGTAATGCCTGCAAGAGGGCCTGGGCGTAAAAATCTTTGTAGGTCATAGGCCCTCTTTAGCCACGGCCCGATGACCGCTGCAACCCCGCACGTGCAAAAGGATGGTCATCGCCGATTCGTGCCTGGCTCCCCGGTGGAAAAATAATCCTCTGTTCCCGCCGGTTTTCACCGTTGACAGCCGGCGCGTGCCTGCCGGAATGTCCGGACCGAGTACCGTCCCGCGTTCCATAAACGCCGAACGACACCGTTGAAAAGCGCCCTTAGCTCAGCCGGATAGAGCAACGGATTTCTAATCCGTGGGTCGCAGGTTCGAGTCCTGCAGGGCGCGCATTTTCGAGTTATTAGAATGCAAGGACTTACGTTAGCTAAATTGTGCGGATGAATTTTGAAGTAGCTTGCGCTTAGACCATCGTTAGGTGAAACGGGAGCGTCTGGCCGATGGAGCCGCTCAAAGCCGGCATCAAGGCCGCCCGGGCCGGGGCGCTGCCCCAAAGCGCGCTCGCCAAGCCTTGCGCCTGCACCCTGACGCTCTGGGGCCGGCTGACCCGCTTTTTGGCTTATCCCGAAGTGGGACTCTCCAGGAGCGTGGCCGAAACCTCGATGCGGCCCGTGGCGTTGGGACGCCGTAACTGGACCCACACCGGCAGCAAAGAGGCCGGCCCGCGGGTCGCCACCCTCCTCTCGGTCATCGAAGCCTGCCGGGGCTTGGGCCTGCCGGTGCGCGAGTACCTGGCCTCGGTGCTGCCGGGGCTGGCCGACTTGCCCGTCCCGCGCGTGGCGGACCTCACACCCCGGGCCTGGGCGGCTCGCCAGTAACCACCCCCCTTGGCGCACCCGTCAAGGGTGGGGTTGCTCACACGCTTACCGGCGGTTAACCCGCCTTAGCAGCCGATTAACTCGGCAGGAGTAAGCGCCATCGGCCCCGAATCCCGAAGCTCGAGGAACGCAGCGCTTTAGAACTGCGACCGACTTTAAACCGGAGCGGCCCACGCCTCCATAAGTTGGAATCAGGTTAAAAATATCGTTCAAGATGGTCCTTTCCTTTTTGACTACGTGCGGCCGGGCTTTCGCTTTGGCCCGCCTGCTTGCGGGTCGTGTTTACTAACTCCAACGAGGAAAACGCGCCGAGACCTCAAAAATCGCGGGGACCGTAAAAAGACTTATTTATCGGCTAACCGTTGCGCGATCGCTGGGACGGCCGGGCGGGAGCGGCGGAGCTTACCCTTTCGAGTGATTGGCCGATGCCCTGCTGCGGTTAGTCACGTCGGACGTGACGAAGCCGCGGTCAGGAAAAGGTCTCCAACCCTTCCCGGAGCTCCGGGGCGCTAAGCGCGTGAGCGCCGCCGAATCGAGGGTATAAACGCGCCCCGCCCCGGACTTGAGCGCGCACTTTGACGTGAGCAGGTTGTAGACCTTCGCGTCGCCAAGGCCGCGCCGGGTCGCTTCCGACGCGGCCTCAAACTGCTCGGCCGCGCTCAGGGTCACTGACGCTCTCCGCAGGGTGGCTATGGATCGTTCGGGTTAGTGAACTTGAACACCACCCCGGCCGCCGCGCCCCCGGCGAAATCGCCCAGAAAATGGATCCAGATATTCGAAAATTGAACCAACTGCATGATGCCGATGCCTAGAGCCACGGCCGGGTTGAAGGCGCCGCCCGAGATCGGCCCCACGGCGAACGCGCCGGTCATCACGGTCATGCCGATGGCCAGCCCAAAAAAGGAATTGTTGGCGTAGGCTTTGGCCGTCGCGGTATTAAGCACGACGTAAGCGAGGGCAAAGGTGAAGAGAAACTCAGCCAGGAACGCTTGCGCCGCGCCGGTGATCTTGAGGGGCTTGCCCCAGCCCACGAGGAAGCCGACGACCAAAGCGGCCATGATCCCTGCTATTAACTGCGTGATCATGTAGGCAACCGCTTCCCTTGCCGGGCAGCGCCCACGGATGAACACGGCTAGGGTCACGGCCGGGTTATAGTGGCCGCCGGAGATGTGCCCGCCGGCGTAGACCATCACCATCAGCGCTGAACCGATGGCCAGCGGAGGAATGACGCCCGGCGCGGAGGGGATGCCCGTGCACCCGATGGTAAGCACCAGGAAAAAGGTGCCGATAAATTCGATGATGAGTTTGTTCATCGTCACTTGGTCGAGGACGAGTTTAGGTTTTATCGCGGGTTGGGTAGGTGCCATAACGTTGGGTGGATTTTGGGTTAGTTAGATGAATCGTGTTATCTGGCAGGGTGCTGAAAAAGTGGCGATCTGCCGGTTAGTTCGGGGGGTTCGGTTAGCAACGGCAAGTTAGGCGGGATATTGCGACCTTTCCTGCGCCCAAATTCAAGCATTTTCCTGATTTTAGGCACACCACGCCTCCCGCGGGCTCACGCCCGCACCACGGCCGGCGGCGGCGACACGCTCAGCTTGGCCGGCGGCTTTGCCGGTCAGCGAGCCAAGGAACTCGTTGAACAGCGCGTTGGGGGTCCGCATTTGGGCACGGTGCGCTTTCGGGTACGAGTTTTCGAGCGCGATTTGGGCGCTTAGTCTCACGCCGGGGGCCAGATTGGGCGGCTGGATTCGCCACGGAAATATTGTTCTGGGACGGGTTTTTCGTTACGAGCGCCTGTTTCGTGGCTGGAAGCGTGCAGAGAAAGGGCTTGGCAGGGACCGCCCGAGAGGTAAGGTTGATCTCCTCCTAAAACGGGTTTACTCGTCGGCACTCCCCCCCCTGCTGGGGCTGCACATGTACGCCCTTCGGCCCCGGGGGGGCGTCGCGATTACATTGCGCATAAAGGTCCGTTTGACTTCCGCTTCTCGCGTGAGGGCCGGCGCGAGCTGTCCCACCCTCCACAGACCACAGAATCGACACCATGAATGCAATCGGGGTTGTACAACGTTATTTCGAGGCCTGGAACCGCCACGAGGCCGACGCGGTCGTCGCGGCCTTCGCCGAAGGGGGCACCTACACTAATCCCATCACGGGCCCGGGAATATTGGGCGACCCTATCGCGAGAGGAGACGCGCATGGCTAAGGTCGATGTTTATGCCATAACCGACAAGCTGGACGACACGCTGCTCCAAGTCGCGGCTACACGCCTTGAAGCGCGCGGTCAGAATCCCCGCTTTCGGGCCATGCTCACCGAATACCTCGACGCCATGCGCATTGAGGCGGCCCGTACCGTCCTCGATCTCGGGTGCGGCACCGGCGTGGCCGCGCGCGCCATAGCACGGCGCAAAGGTTTTACGGGTCGAGTCACCGGCATAGACCTCAGCGCTGGACTCCTCCGGGTTGCGGAGCGCCTGAGCACGACCGAAGGGGTCCGTGACCAGATCGAATTCGTGCTGGGCGATACCCGGCGCCTGGCTCTCCCCGACGAAGCCTTTGATGCCGTGGTCGCCCATACGGTCGTCAGCCACGTGGACAATCCGCTACTCGCGCTTAAGGAAGCCGCGCGCGTGGTGAAACGCGGCGGCACCATCGGCATCTTCGACGGCGATTATGCATCCATCACGTTCGATCATCCGGATGCCATCAAAGGCAAGGCCTACGATGAAGCCTTAGTCAGCGCGATCGTGACCAACCCCCGCCTCATGCGGCAAATGCCCCGGTTGCTGAGGGAAGCCGGCCTGGAACTCGTGACGTCGTACCAGAATGTGCTGGCCGAGATCGGGCGGGCGGATTTCTGGCTCTCTGCGCTGGAGGCTTTTCGCAAACAGCTCCCCAAATCGGGAGCGATGAGCGAAGAGGAGGCCGCGGTATGGGTCGATGGACGGCTGGCAGATTCACGGAATGGAGTCTTTTTCGCCGCGTGCAATTTCTACAGTTACGTCGTGAGGCGCCCCAATTGACCCATTCGGGGAACGTAAAAACCGACATAATGCAGAGCATTTTAGCTTAGCGGCGCGGCGGAAGTACCCTTCCTAACCTCTGACGGCTGCTCAAGACGACGGTGGGCTCGAGGCGACGGTGAGCTAGAAATGCTCTGCATTTCGTGCACGGCCCCCTCTTTTGGTTTGCTCGCGAGAGCGGCAGCAGGTTGCCGCGCTAACCCGTTCCAGCGTACGTTTTGGTTCGGATATGATAGTGGGACCCCACGCCCATAACCCCCTGGCGGTCTATGCGAAGCTAATCGACCTCGTCGACGGCGGCCTGCCTCACCGAACCGCAAACGGCGAACCCATTCCCGAACCCACCCTGCGCTTGGTCCCTTAGAACGGGTGGGTGTTCAACAGGAGCCGCCGACAAGGGGCGGCAGCCGCTTGATGCCTGTGATAACCTTTTGGCAAAGGATGCTGATATGGTCACCGATCTCCAATCCCGACGATTCGCGTTCGACACGACGCGCCGTTACACCCTCGAGGAGTATCACCGGTTGGTCGAGGACGGCATCCTGGAAGAGGACGCCCGGGTGGAGCTGCTAGAGGGCCGAATCGTCGCCATGTCCCCGATCCGACCCAGGCACCAACGGATCGTGACCAAACTGTTCAAGACGTTTACGCGTCAGGAACGCGGGCGTTTCGTGGCCGAACAGGATTGCCCGTTGCCGATCCCTGACCACGACGAACCCGAACCTGACTTGGTGCTTTACCGGCCCGGCGCCGCCGATGAGCAGCGCCACGTGCGGCCGGCCGACGTCTTGTTGGTGGTGGAGGTGGCCCAAAGCACCCGCCGGCGCGACCCGGTCAAGAAAGCCGGGATTTATGAGGGCGCCAAGATCCTGGAATATTGGGTCGTGGACCTCAAGCGCGATGGCCTGCACGTCTTTACGCTCGTCGGCGAGCGCTACGAAACCAGAATCGTCAGGGAAGGCAAACTATCGCCGCAGGCCTTGCCGGGTATCGAGGTCGATGTGGGCACCCTGTTCGGCGGCGCTTGAGGGAGTGGTCCCCGAGTCCGTGGCAAGCCACTCAAGCCGGATAGAAAACCCCGGCCACTCAGCCGGGGTTCTGTTCCAAACCACGCAACCCACCCTAAATAGGTGTATTGTTGCCGGGAACTTACGCCTCCCCTCCCGGCCCGCAACCACACGCCGCAGATGGGCCTCGCATTTAACCAAGCTGATCCCCCGTTTGCCATGTACTCCAGCAGGTCATTGAGCGCCACGCGCCGGTGTTTACCGGCAAAGGTACAGGGGAGCTGATTGGATTTGATGAGCGACACCAGGTGCGGCCGCGACACGCCTAAAAGGTTGGCGGCGGCCTGGGTGGTGAGCTTTTGATCTTGCGGCACCAGCGTGATGACCTGGTGGTGCTCGATGATGCGTTTGACCTGCAAGAGCAGCTGGTAAATGTCCTCGGGCAGTTCGGTCCGGTTGCCCTGCGGGTCGACCAGGGCCGGGTGCTCGGGTTGATCCAGGGCGGACAAAAACCGGTTCAAGAGGTCCCGTTCCCGCTCATCCGACGGGGTCAGGTCCAGGAAGGTCGTGTCAAACCTGGAAGTCGTCGGTTTCATTTGTATTTTTGTGTCACGCCCCCGGCCTGGGTGACACAAGGGCTGTCACGCCTTGCGCGCGGCCTTGACCCCACCGGGGGCGAAAACGCGGCAGGCGCGGGCGGCTGCAAGGGCCGGGAGGCCGTTTTTGATGCCGGGGTTTGCCTTGCGACTTTGAGTACCGCAACCTGGGGCAATGGACGATGAGGACGTGGAATTACGCTTAGGACCGCCCTGGTTTTGCGATCGCTGCGGTCAGGCGATCGAGTCGGTGGAGCACGGGTGGGTCCGAGTGGCTCACCGGGCGTTTGCCGGACGGCAGTTTTTTTAGCGAAGACCTGCAATTGGTGCATCACCCGACGGCGCACAATAAGCGGGATGCAGACGGCGGGCTGAAATCGTCGTGCCAATACGACGAGAACCAAACTTATTCCGCGCGACAAATGACCGTCCCAGGCCATCACCTGGGCCACTTCCTTGGCGTGAACGGCTTATCGGAATTGCTTGCGCTACCCCGGACGCAAAAGCTGCCCTGGGAAGAGGCGGCCGAGATGATCCGGCGAACGTTGCGGCAGGCTTCCGTGACAGTCAAGGCACTAAAATGGGCCGCTTGAATTTGCGCCGCTCCTCGGGGGCGTCACGTAGGCATAATCGCTTTGCCAAGCGGGAGCCTTTAGACAATCCCCCCGGTCGCTTAGGCACTTTGGGGGATTTTAACCTACACGTTCCCTCACTTACGGTTAGAGTTTTGCATGTCGCGAAAGGCCAGGAAAGCAAAACGACGGGGCCCGCACCCGGCCCCTCCGCCGATGCTGAATGCGGCACAGGCCGCTTTGGCTCGCCGGCTCCAGGCCCGTGAGGCCAACATCACCTTGCGGGTTAACCCGCCCGGTGTCGAAAAAATGTCGGAGGTGTTGCTTCGCTTTGCTGACCCGATCCTGGATCGTTCGGCGCCCCTCGAAGAGATCCGGGCCACCTTACTTTTCGCGATGACCATTTGGAATTACGCGTTGCTGCCGGCCGAGGCACGCTCGGAGTCTAAGGGCCTGCTCAGAGAGGTCATCAGTGACCCGTGGGTGAGCTCCGTGGTGCAGCGGCTTCTCGAACGCAAGGCTCAGCTTTTTGCCGACAATCAACGGATGTTCTACGATCTCGAAGTCTACCAGAAGGGGGACGAGCTGAAGGTCAACGTCGTTTCTGCACTCCCGGGGTCACCAACCGCAGGCGGCGCCAAGAAGTCGGGCTCATCGTAGAAATGCCGTTGGTAAACAAACCCATTGGGCAAGCTACCCGGTTGTTTCTGGGGCGATAACGGAACCCCTTTTCGCACTCGTCCTTATGTGACTTTTCTGATCCGTTGCTCCCCAATACCCATGAACCACTTGGTTGCCCCGACGACCCGTGCGTCGAATCAGGGGAACCTTCTGACCGTACGGCGGATGCCACCGGTATTGGATCACCAAGTGTTGGCATCGGTATGCTGAATGTCGTTTGCTTCCGCTGCCGATTACAAAACAACGCCAGGCGACCGCTCAAGGGGTCCAACCCGAGACAATCGCGCGCCAAGCCATAGAGCCCGTCGAAGCCCTCGCGCAGATCGGTCGCGCCCACCGCCAAGTACGCCTTGGTCGCCGGGCCCGGGCCTCACATGGCTTGGCGGCCCTCCAACAGCCGGACTAGCCGGCCCAAGGTCCGTTCGTCAAACCCGGGGCCACCGCGATGCGCCGACTGCCGGCCAGCACCACTTCCAAGCCCGCGCCGGCGAAAAGTTGGTCCTTGCGCCCGTCCGCCGCGAGGTTTTTCATCCCTATTCCGATAAGCCGGAGGAGGGCATCTGGATCAATTGCTACGGCTACGAAAAGGCTTTTGGAGAGAAAGTCCGCGCCCTGGGCGAGCGCACGCGTCCACACGACCTTTACGACGTCGTCAATCTCTATCGCGATCTGGACACCAGGCCCACGGTTTCCGTGCTCCGCGACGTTCTCCAGCAGAAATGCGCGTACAAGGGCATTCCCATCCCCACCTACGAAGGGCTTTTATCCCACAGAGCCCTGCTTGAGCAGACCTGGGCTAACATGCTCGGCCACCGGCTTCCCGTGCTGCCGCCCTTGAACGATTTCTGGGAAACGGCCGTGGCGATAACCGATCTCGCCGCTTTGCCCGGAAACCGCTTCGAAGCCCTCCTAAGGCGTCAGGTCCGTACGCCCATCCTAACAAACACCCGCCCCGCCCGGTTGGATTTGCTGAAAGGGGATCGGAAAGGCCAGTACAGCATCCGCATCAACGATCAATGGCGGATCTGTCTTGAATGGCCGGCCGGCTCGCCCGGCCCTGAAAATGTTGAGATCGTGGACTATCACTGAAGAAAGAATGCTATGACACAGACACCGATACATCCCGGCGAACACCTGAAAGAGGAACTGGACGCACTCGGCATGAGCGCGGCCGAGCTCGCCCGTCACCTTGACGTGCCGACCAACCGCATCACGGCGATCTTGAACGGCCGCCGCGCCATTACGGGCGACACCGCTTTGCGCCTATCCCATTTCTTCGGCACCAGCGCGGAATTCTGGCTCAATCTGCAGAGCCTTTACGAGCTGCGCTTGGCGCAGAAGAAAGTTGTCAAGGCTATCGACCGTTTACCGACCCTGAAAAAGCTCGAACACGCACACGCCTAAAATCCCGCGGCCGGCGCCCGTCCATCGGCCAGAATTGACGACCATCATGAGGTCACTGACGTACACAGACCAAGCCGAATTTGAAAAGCTGTTCGAAATGTCCGGCGGCTGCGTTGCCGGCTTGTCACGTTGAAGAAAACCTCTCCTCATCCTCACCGACAGATCCCGACCCCGAAAAGCAAAAACAGATCGAACGCTGCAAACAGATGGCCACCCGGCTCGTAGCCGGCAAAGTCAATCTCGGCCATCTCAAGGAAACCGCGACGATATCGGACGCCAGGCATCTCGCCGAGCAGATCAGACGCACGGAGCAATCCGTCGAATCCGATCCGGAATTAGCGATCGGAACCGCGAAAGAACTGGTCGAAACCTGCTGCAAGACCATCCTCGCCGAACGCGGAAAGCCTGTCGCCGGCACGCCGGACATGCCATCGCTCCTGAAGGAGACATTCAAAGAACTCAGGCTCGTCCCGGAAGGCATCCATGAGGCCCACCCGCGGCAGCGATACAATTAAACGGCGCTTGAGTAACCCTGACACCATCGGCAACGGCTTGGCCGAGCTGCGTGGCCTTTACGGTACTGGTCACGGAAAGCACGCCAAAACCGGCGGGCTTAGCGTACGGCATGCCAAGCTTGCGGTCGGTGCCGCCGCGACACTGCCAACGTTTCTTTTCGACGCCCACAAAGAAACGATGCCGGGATCCCATTAATTGTCCCTATCTCTACGATCTACCACTATGGCTTCTGCACGAGCTTCCGCACGTTCCTTCAAAATGAAGTTATCAACTCCATCGATATACACCCGGGCCTTTCCCGTTTCTTCATCGAAGCGCAACTGGACCGATGCCGTCTGACGATGCCGGTTTCACGGTTTTCGATCATCGGAACCATTTTAACATTGGCGAATCCATCCTGACCTGGCCTGGCAGCCATTCCGTGACGCCAGAGGCATTTATTACTAAAAACCATGTTATGCTACAATATTCTCATTGCGATAACAGCCCAGGTGAGTAAATGAGCACCGATACCCAGCAAGAGTCGATCACGTGTGATTACTCTGGTCGTGCAATCACGGAAAACACGTTTGGCGTGGGCGTCGAGTTTATCGATAAACGTCGTTTTGATGCCCCTGAAGATCGCGCCTGCCATTTCGGCAGCATGGGTTGCCTCGATGCATGGGAACGCGACCGGGCCCGCACTTAGGATTACATTCCTATAATCTATATTATTACATCGCCATATCTCCTAACTAATACTACAGTTGTACCCGCTCTGAAAGTGCGCTTCATTGGGCGTTGCGTCCCTCTCGCAGTTCGAACCTAAGCAAGCCCGGTTGCGCACGACCCTGCAGGCGGCCCTCGCGCGCTGGGCGCCCCATTTCCCCAACCCGGCCGCGCGCCACGGCGGCCGCCTACCTCCAAAGCATGTTCGCGTACCGTCGAGCGCAAAAACAGTTGGCAACTGGCCGAAGCTGCCGGTCTGGCCAACCCCTATCCCTTCCAGCACTTACTCGGCCGCGCGCAATGGGATGCCGAGGCCGTGCGTGATGCCCACCGCCAAGACGTGCTGGCCGGTTTGGGCCAAGACGATGCGATGAAACTCGATGCGGCCCGTGGCGTTGGGACGGCGTAACTGGATCCACATCGGTAGCAAAGAGGCCGGCCAGTACCCAGCCCGGGTCACGCCGGCGGCCGTTCCGGGCTCAGTGTGCGCCTTTGAGTGCCGCCATGACCTGCCGGTGGTCTTCTCCCCCACCCCGGCGGCCGCGGCCCGGCTGATGGAGCGTTTGGCCTTCTATTTTGCCCAGGAATGCGTCGAGGCCGCCAACGGGCTTTGGCGGGCGTCGACGGCTCCGTATCCCCACCGCCACTACACCCCATACGGGCCCGGAACGGCACCTCCGGGCGGGCTCGGGCTGGCGAATGGTCGCGCCGGGCCGGCCCGGGCCGGGCGTCGCGTGGCTCAAGGCCTCTGCGGGTTCCCGAGGCAGAAGCCCGGGGTGCGTCACGAAAACAGCGCCCCGACATCAATCGCCACGTCCGGGTAGGCCTGGGGTGAAAGTGGGGGTCCGCCCGACACGAAGGCCTCGGACGCGTAGGAGGGCGGCAAGTAGCGCAATACCTGGCGGCCCTGCACATCGAGGACCCAGTATTCGGCCACCCCGGCCCGGTGGTAATCCCAGAGCTTCTTGTGGGCGTCGTGGTGCAGGGTCGTGTCGGAAACCTCGACGAGGAGCTTCACTTGCGCCGGGAGCGCGGCGGGCGCCCCTTCGGGCGGTTCGGCCTCCCGCAACATCAGGTCGGGCCAAACCTCGGCGTGTTCGCTCAGGATCAGGCCCCCCGCCCAAATGCAAAGCCCGGGGCCTTCGTGTCGGAGGAATTGGCGTTCCAGGCGCCTCAAGGCGCGCACGTGCGGGGTGCCGGGGATGGGCATGATGTAGATCTGGCCGTCGAGCAGCTCGTGCCGCTGGTCGGAGTCGAGGAGCGGAAACAGGGCGTGGAAATCCCGGACTGTGAGTTTGTAAGTCTCGACCGTTTTGGGGGCGTGGCTCATGGCTGCCCTTCGATGATAACCGGCACGCGCTCGTTGGCCAAGCGTTCGGCACGTTCCTTTCCTTCGCCCAGGCTGAAACCGTCGATTTCCCAAACCCCCAGGGGCCAATCCGCCGGGCAGGTATGCCACACTTGCAGCAGGTACCCCCTGCCGGGTTCAAGCGCTGCGCTAATTTCGAAAACGTATTGACTTCACTCGGCCGCGTGCAGTTCCGCGGGCTCGGGTACCGCCTCGGTCCAGGTCAGTCGGGGTTCGGTGGCCGGCATTTTGCTTTATTAAGTTTAAAATTTCTTAATTTTAAAAGTTATCAAACGGCTAAGTTGCTTATCCCCTCCCCTCCCCGTCCGGTCCGGTTCCTCATCGAACGCGGCACGGATCTCCTCGTCAGTCCACTGGCGGGAAGCGCACAGCCGGAAGGCCAGACGCACCGTTATAACGATTTCGGCTGCCATTCTTAACCCTAAAGAAGAACTGGATATCAAGGACGCCGGCGGTGCCGTTAAAGGCTGGGCGGTCTTTCCCGGCGTGCGTGAGGAGCTCGTTGAGCCCGCCCTACGCAAGATGGCAGTGCAACGTCAAATCGAGGCCCGACTACAAGAGGACCCAAAGAGCGGCCGAGTGATGGTTTTAAGATCCACGCTGTCAGAGTTGAGGGCCGAGTTAAAAGCCGCTGGTCACGATTTCAAAATCGACCAACTGCGTGACGCTCTGGAGGTGCTCCGCCGTGCGATGCTCGACGGAGGGCTATCCCCTCGCCCTCACGGCTTGGCTCGAAGGTGACCAAGCCGAAGTGACCGTCATGTACCGCGCCGAGGACGACGAGGCTCTCACGGTCACCTCGTACCGCTTTTGTGCGTCACGCCAAAGCCTGCAACCCACCGGCGCTTATGCGTTTGTCCCCGCCTAAAACGCCTGCGGCGCGGCGCGCCCTGTCTTACCTTCGCCGCCGGCCCGGAGCTGCGTAGGGCCGGCGCACTTTGAACTGTGGGGGTTATTGACCCGTTAAGGCCGGTAGCCGAAGGCGAGAGCCAACCGCCGAGAACGGGCCTCACCGGCAGCTCGTCGGAGGCGGTTGTCAATAACCCCCCTTTTCTGGCCTCTGCGGGACGGTGCCTCAGGCGCGCAGGACGGTCAGGCCGGCGCGCTCGAAAGGCGCCGCCAGCTCCTCGGGCACCTTGGCCTCCACGATCAGGCCGCTGACCTCGCTCAACGGGGCAATCACGTACGCCGAGGCGGCGTGGAGCTTCTCCGACGAGGCCAGCACGAAAGTTTCGGCCGCTCGACGGCTTAAGGCCCGCTTCACGTGCGCTTCCTCCAGGTCACCGGTCGAAAGGCCCGCTTCCGGGTGAATGCCCGTCACGCCCATGAAGAAGGTGTCAGCCCGCACTTGACCTGCAGCCTCGATGACCGCCGCGCCGACGCTGACCACCGAATGCTTGAAAAGCCGGCCGCCGAGTACCACCACTTCCACCAGGGGGTGCGCCACAAGCTCGACGGCGATCGCGGGGCTATGCGTGACGATGGTGGCGCGAAGGTCGGGGGCCAAGTGCCGGGCCACCTGCACCGCCGTGGTGCCCCCGTCGAGGATGACCACCTGCCCGGGCCGGACCAGGCCGGCGGCGGAACGGCTGATCCTATACCATTCAGGCAGCTATCTCGGTAGAATGCCGGGTCAGCGGGGCGTCGCCGCCGGAGGACGCTCCGCACCCCCTCCCCCGGAATTCTACCCAAATCATTGTCACAGGGTATAAGTCCCTGGCTGCACTCAATCATCCCTCCGGGGCAAAGACAGCTCAACGGACGTGAAAACCGGTGTATCTGTAACGGGGACCGATTCGCACGGGATTATATTGCTGCGAAGATTGACACCGGTAGCACGAGTTCATAAAAGGTAACACCAGATGAGCCTTGCCGGAGCGCCTTCTCTTGGCGTCGCGATCTCCCCGCCATGAACCAGATACCAATCTCTTTCTTGGACTTGACTGCATTTGCGGCGCGAAAACACCGCTTGGCGAACAAATGGCGAAACCGTCTGCAACCCTATTTGGCGATGCTAGCGGTAAGTTGCGCGATTCAGACTTTTCCCGCGATCGCGCAACCAGCGAGTACGGAATTGACGCCCATAACGATCACCGGTTACGGCGAGCCGCCTAAAACGGCGCTTCTCGATAGCCCCACCGCGAATCCGGCGTCCACGACGCCGCTCACCTATTCCGATGCCGACAAGCGCAATGTTCGCACCTACGGTGACCTGCTTCGTCCGGTCACCGGGGTGACCGTCGTTCAGTTTGACCAAGGAGGCACCCCGTATGGAATCACTTTGCGCGGTTACTCCAACGGTGATCACGGGCACGACATCGGCTATATGGTCGACGGCGTTCCGCTCAATTTGATCGGTGAAAACACGGGAATAAATGGTGATGCCAATCTGAACCCGCTCATTCCCGTATTAGTGGATCGCGGGATCCTGACCCGTGGGCCATTCGACGTGCACGACGGCCCGTTTGCGCTGGCCGGTTCCTTGGACATTACCACGCTCGACCACCCGGCGTCGGGGCTGACCGCCTCAGGCGGAAGTTTCGGCGCAGCACAGGGCTTTGGACTTTTCGGATTCAATGCAGGACCGGTGAGCGGTTCTGGTTCGATAATGGCCTCTTCATCGCCAAGCTACCGGGACAATACCGATTTTCATCAGATCAACACCTTCGACAAAGTTATTTTTCCCCTATTGGGCGGCACGGCTTCGGTGCGGGCACAGGTCTATTCGATGGACTCCGGTTCGCCGGGCTACATCAGCAGAACGCTGGTTGAATCGGGCGCCTTGAGCCCGACGGCAGCCGTTAACGCGACCGATGGTTTTAACACCACCGAGGAGAATGTTGTCTTCAATTACCGGCAAAATGGCGATGAGCCTTTCAAGGCGACCGCCTATTTCATGAACGACACGCTCAAACGTTGGTCGGATTTCAACGTTATCCCAACGAACCCTGCGTTGCCTGGACAGGGCCTAAACTCCGACCAGCGGATTACCTTTGGCGGAAATTTGGAAAACTACTTCCTCTGGCAATTGCCCCGAGGAATGGGTGCGGACCTGATCTTGGGCGTCGGCGAGAGATCGACTTTTGCGCGGGAAGCCTCGTTCAATACCATCGCGCGCGATCCCGTGGGCCCCCCGACCGCGGCGGTTGATTTTACGGTGCACAATCCGTTTGGGTACGCGCAACTCGACTTCAAGCCTCTCCCTTGGATAAAACTGACCGGCGCGGTCCGGTACGACATTTTATTTTACCAGGTGAACGACATCGTCGACCGGATAAACGTTTCGCCCACGCTCGGCGTTGCCAGTCCTAAAGCCGGTCTCAGCATCACGCCGGTCTCGGGGCTTGACCTCTTCGCCAATTTCGGCGAAGGATTCCGGCCGCCGGATCCCTTCTCTGAGCTGCCTTTCAACCAGCATCTCCCCGTTGCCAAAAATGAGTCCGTAGAAGCTGGGGTCCAATACAATTCGCCCAACGGCATTTGGCAGTTTCTCGGTGACGTTTTTCATACGCGTTTCTCGAACGAGATTCTGGCCGGCGCGCCGGGCACGCCATCAACGACGTTGGGACCTTCGGAACGCGATGGGTTTGATATCGAGGCACGGGTGGTGCTCTACACGCATGGCCGAGCGTTGCTCTCTGTCTTTGGTAGCTATAGCGCCGTACACGCCTACCTGCTGCCCCGCGTAGGCAGCGGTTCGAGCATACCCAATGTCCAGGATTTTCTAGGCAAGTACGGTTGCGATCTCACGCTGCCGCTGCCCTCCATTGATTCTCCCCACATTTTCAGCGTGTCGGTCTACCAAGAGATTGTCGGACCGGAGCCCTTGAACACCTTTCGCTCGGTCTCGACGAGAACGTTTTCTCGCATTACGGCAAACTTAAACTACACGAACAAGAACTTGAAGGGATTCAGTGCATTCGTGAATTTCATTGTTTACCCCGATCGCCGCGATGACGAGACGGCGTTCAATTTGGGCAGTGATACAGCTCCACTGGTTGGCGTTTCGCCCAAAGCACCCGTGAGCGTGCAGGGCGGCGTCTTCATGCCATTTTAAGCAACCATGTCGAAGGCGTTCTAATCTTTTCATCCCAACCTGGGGATCCCAACTGCGCTTTAAAAAAGCCCTTGTTCCTTTCTGTTTAGAGCTCCTATCCACCGGTCCTATGAAAATTATCGTTTTACTCTGCGTCGCTCTTTTCAGTGCGGCAGCCACCCGTTCGGCCGGCGCACATGACTTGGTTTTGCTCCCAAGCGGCAAAGACGAACTTCTGATTCGATTCGGACACCCTGGGGAGTATGAACCCGCAGACCTGCCGCGCCTTTTCACGCTGGACGCCTACGCCGGAGGTGAGGACAAAGCGATTTCGCTGCTCGAGGTTAAACCTGTCCAAATGGGGGCGGACTGGTTGATCGAGCGCCTTGGCCAGCTCACCGGGGGCAAACCTGTGATGATGGTCACGGGTCAATACGACAACGGTTACTGGACCTCGATAACATCGGAGAAATATTTCAACACGAGCCGGGCGATTTTGCCGGCCGGCAAAGATGCCGGCCACTATTTGAAGTTCGGCAAAGGGCTCTTTCCCGCTGTGGGAGAGGCCTTCAACCGCGTGGTGGGCCAGCAACTGGAAATCATCCCGCAAAGCGATCCGTTCAAGGTTAAGCCCGGCGAAAAGCTGCCGGTGAAGGTCGTCTTCGAAGGCAAGCCGCTCGCCGGCGTGGGCGTGGAGATCGGCGATGGCAAGACCAAGATGAAAGAAGAGGACATCCCGCGCTACCCGACGAATCGCGACGGCATCGCAGAACTTCCCATCAGCCGCGGGGGTTTGCAATTAATCGCGATTGACCATCAGACCGCGCCGCTCCATCCGGATCTTTGTAACCACGATGACTACAGCGCTTCGCTCGCCTTTCTGATCTCGGAATGAGGGATTGTAACTTTGGTGCGCTCGGCCTTCCGGCTGCACGACCGCCTCCTTCGCTTGCCCAACTTTCTCAACCGGCAGGGTCAGTCGTCGTAAGTATCTCATGATCAGCCGGGCCGGGCAAACGGTCTCCCCTACAACCCAGAGCTCAGGGTAACAATTGGCCGGCCGCGCTGAGCCGCGGGGGCGGTTGCGGCGGCAGGCGCAGCTCGAGTTGCTCGAGCAACACCTGGTGGTCCGCTTCGGGTTGGTTCCTTCATCGGTTTCAGACCCGGGGCGCAACCCCGCGGGGTGCGGGAGAGCCCAACGATGAGGAGCACCTCACCCCTTTACTTCGTGCACGCCCACTGGAGTGTTTCCTTGTGCGGGAAGCAATGCTTCTTTGAATCATATGCCGGTTGTGCCGCTTAGACCGTTACCAGAAGAGTCTTCGCAGTTTCGCCACCTCACCACGCTGGCGTCGACGCCCTGCTTCCTTCCCCTGGTCAGCGCGATTTTGTTTGTTGGACTTGGGAACGGTGTGGGCGGCTCGTACCTGACGCTCTTCGTGATCGACAAGGCTCACCTGAGCCCGCTTGCACTCGGCATTTTTCTCACCGTTTACTCGTTGAGCGGCATGATCATTGGCGCTTCTTTCGGGTGCTGGTTTGATCGCACACCAAGCCCGATTCCACTGCTCCTCGCACTTGTCATGACGGTAAGCGGATACCTGCTGCTAAGCGTTACCACTGATTTTTACCTACTCCTTCTGATCGCTGGTTTGCCCCTCGGCACCAGCCTCGCCGTGTTTCCGCAGCTCTTTGCTTTGGCGAAAGGGCACCTTGATCAGGTTGGCGCCGAGACGGCCGAGAGGGGCACCGCGATGATGCGCGCGACTTGGTCGATTGCGTGGGCGGTTGGACCCGCATTGGGCGCGCTCATGATCAGCAGGTTTGATTTCCTAGGGGTGTTCCTGACGGCTGCCATGTGCGCAGTAACGGCGACGGTTATTGTTGCTTTGGCACGAGTCAATGCGCTCCGGCCCACCCGGGAGACCGGCTTGGGGCTGAAACCAGGAAGCGGAACACTCCGTCAAGCCGGGTTTGCCGCTTCGAGCCTCACCCTCTTTCACGCGGCGATGTTTATGGGGTCCATTGCGCTCCCGATCGTTGCGACCCATGAACTCGGAGGAACCAAGGCCGATGTCGGGCTGATCTTTAGCCTTTGCGCTTTGCTGGAGGTGCCGGTGATGTTTGCGTTTGTACTTCGCCCAGCCGTCGCGGGCAATCGTCATTGGATCTCGGCCGGCTTCCTCGCGTTCATCCTCTATTTCCTAACCATAACCTGGGGCCCCTCGGTGGCGATCTTGTTGGCCGCCCAAGTGCTGCGCGCCGTCGGTATCGGGTTGATCGGGTATCAGGGCATCAGCTACATGCAAGCGCTCCTGCCCCATCAAGCGGGTTCAGCGGCCACCTTGTTCGCCAACACGGCCAACGCAGGTTTCCTGTTTGCTAGTCTTACCGCTGGAGGATGGGCACAAGCGTTCGGTTATCGATCGATGTTTCTAGCTTGTGCAGTCCTGAGCGCCTTGGGGCTGGTGATGATCCAGTTCCAACCAAGGGCACTCCGCTGCGGTAAGTGAGTGCACGGCGCATCACTAAGGACGAGCGGGCTTGGCGAGCCGACCCGTAGAGGCGAGGTAAAGCCCGATCACGACGAGAACACCGAAGGTGAACCGCACAAGGGGTACCGCGTCCATCGACCGAGCGGCGCGTTCGTACCGTTCGGGAGTTGCCATGAACACCAAGGCAGCCGATCCTCCAGGATGAAACGTGAGGCCAAAAGCCGGGCGCAGGTTTTGGCGCTGGCCTCCGCGACCGCAGGCCGTTAAAGGGGAGCATGCCTACTCGGAAGACCCATACCGCCAAAGGAAGGGCGGCCGGCACCCTGGCCAAACCCGTGCAACCCGACCAGGCGCTGGCCGCCGCGGTCGGATCGGACCCACTGCCCCGGACCGAACTGACCAAAAAGCTTTGGGAGTACATCCGGGAGCATAAGCTGCAGGACGCCCAGGACCGGCGCCGCATCCGGGCCGACGATAAGCTCCGGCCGGTTTTGGATGGGCAGGATTCGGTGACGATGTTCGAGCGGACCAAGTTCGTGAACCGACACCTTACCTAAGCCGTGCACGGCTACGTGGTGCTTTTACCTGCAGCTTTACGGGAGGGGCCGGCTTTGCCGCCCGCGCGGGCGGCCGGCGGTGGGGCTTGCTTACCGGCCTGCCCTGCAGGCGATGGCGCCTTGGCCCCGAGGATCGCGTCCTTGGCCCCTTTGGCGACCCGGAACTTCACCACCGTCTTGGCCGCCACCTTCATCTTCTGGCGCGTCTGCACGTTGAACCCCGTGCGGGCGGCGCGCTTCCTTTTGGTCAGCTTGCCAAAACCGGGCAGCACGAATTCACTGTCCTTTTTAACCGCTTTGTAAGCGATGGCGGCCAGCGCGTTCAAAAACGCCCCGGCGGTCTTCTTGTCGGTTTGGGTGGCCTCGGCGAGGGCCACTTGCAATTCGGTTTTGGTCATGGCTGCCCGCGGTTATGCCAGCTTTCCCCAAGGGGTTGCAAGGCCGAGGGCGCTGGCCACCTTTCAGCACGCGATGATTCGATTCCCTGCCCTGCTGCTGGCCGGCCTTTTGGTTTTACTGGCCCTAATACCAGTCGATGCCGTCGATCTCTTTGTTTTTCACGAGGCTTCCGGACGCGTCCTCGCCTTCGCCGTACCCAATGCAGAGCCCATCCCGGCCACCGTCGGTCAAGCTGGAGCCACCCAAGCGGCGGTCAATTGGGCGCGGCGCTTCTACCGCCTGAACGACCTGGACATTTTGGCCGTGGAATTTCAGACCAGGCCGGTCCGTTACTGGCGGGTCACCTTTTTAGCCCGAGAACGCGGGCAAACGGCGCGTCTCTACGCGGCCGTGTTGCCGGACGGCCGCCCCGTTGAGCCGGTCGTGCGGGACGAGACGTAAAGCCGCGCCGGGGCGGTCTTCGATGCCCCGCGCGCTAACCCAGGTACTCGACGGCGCCGTTCTTATCGCGCAGGGCGACCGATGAGCCGGGGTCAGCTAGGCGAAGCTGGACGCTAGGGCCGCCTTCGACGTCTATTTGGAACTGGTCGCCCGATTCGTGCACGGCTTTGACCTTGGCGCCGGCGGTCACCGTCGCTTGGCCAGCGACTTTGAGCTTCAGCGTCGAACCGTCCTGGAAGGTGATCGTTACGTGCCCCTGGTCGCCGGCCTCAGCCTGGATCGTGCGCCCTTTAAGGACGTTGGTCAGCTTGCGGTTAGGTTGCATCGCTTATTCTCCTGTCCCATGCGCTGGTTGGAAACCTTGCTTTTGGGCTTCCCCCTCGCTCATGAATTTTCCCTGTTTGGTCTTGCCGTAATAACGCGAACCGGGCCGCCAATATTTACCGCTTCGCGTGTTCACCCAGACCTGGCCCGCCGCGGCGGGCGTGGACGCCGGCGCCGCCATTTCGGCCCGCTCGTCTTCGGACGGGCGGCCTAGCGCTTTAGGTTCGGGTCCGACGTATTTTTTGTACGCCTCGATCCAGTTGGAGGCGATGGCCTGCTGGGCGGTTTTCAAGTCCAGCTTCCCCGAGCAGACCAGCTCGTGCAGCCGGTTTTCTAACCGATCTTTGACTCTGGCGTTCCAAGGGCGCGTGCGGTAGGACTGCGGCCAGAGGTTCTTGATGGAATTCGACCCGCCGAGTTCGAGCGATATCAGGTGATCGCACTCGTACTCCCCCCGGTGGTGTTCGGTGATGCCGTATTCCCGGTAAACCTCCTCTTTTACGGACTGAGGCACATTCCGGACCTTGCGCGAGTAACCGGGCGTGCAGACATCACCGGCAGTCACGTCGAAAACGTCGCCCGGCGTCAGCCGCGGATCCGGGAGGATCGGCTGCGGCTGCTGCGCAAACAGGGGCAAGCCCAAGCTGAGGGAAATCAGAACGACCCAAATGAGGCGCATCCTCTTGATCCAACTCGAACTGACCTACAGGAGTCAATCGGCTATGACGTAACCGTTTGCCGCAGAAGCCGCCTCACGCCAGGCGCGGGCTTCGCCAAATCAACCAATGGCCGTCCTCGCTGTGGGCGAAACCCAAATCCACCAACCAATCGAACACCAGGCTGCGGCCCGGCTCCAGCGCGTGCAGCAGGCAGCATTCGACCTCATCGAGTTGGCCGCTTCGAAGGCAGCGGTCCAACGCCTGTAACAGCGTCGCAGTCTTTTCGCCGTAGAAGGCGAACGGCGTAACCCAAAGGCAAGGAAAACCGCTCACGTAATCCACGAGCGCGACGAGGGGGGCGTTGGGCGCTGGCGCGGCCCTTAGGCGCAAGGGGCGGGGCCGGCCCGCCATGGCTTGGTCCAAGCCCCACAGGATGAGCCTCGCCAGGGTTTCCGATGTTATCTCGCCGCGCATCGCGCCTCGGTTTAGCAATTCCTGAACGCCAGGAACAAGGAAACAGCCAAAGGAAAGTTGGGGGGGAACTTCAGCGCCGGCGAGAAGCCCCGGCGAAAGGTATGGCCTCCCTTTTACGGGTCTGCTATGCACGGGGCCGCCATGGACCTCACCCCCGAACAGCTCCGCATTGCTTCCCGGATCGACGCTCAGGCCCAAACCCTCATGTCGGCCGGTCACGATGACCTTGCCATCGTGGCGGCCATGCTTGAGCACCTGCCCGATTTTAAACGGCTGCTGGACGCCGGCCAAGGCGTCATGGATGAACTGTGCCGGCGGTTTTTCTGGTTCTTTCGCTACGCGAAAGCCTTGGAACGGGTGGCCGCCGGCCTTCAATCCGGGGCCATCACGTGCCCGCGCTAAACGGCCCACGGCCGCCGGCTTGGCGGATCTCGGGGGGAGATGCCGCTTACCGCTTCTCGAGCCTCACGGGTCGGCCTGGAGCCCACGGGCGCCTTCGCGTGCGTGCGCGCCTAAAGGCCGTCTTGGGCTTTTCTAATCCCGACGACCCGGAGGGCTCGGGCGTAGGGGCGTTGCGCTTTAGATTGCGGGGTTATTGACCCCACGGGCCCGCGCGACGGCGCGGGATCTAAAAACCTGGGGCTCTAGCGGACGCTCCCGCCAACCGCCGAGAATGGGCCAGCGGAGTGCTGCTCGTCGGAGGCGGTGGTCAATAACCCCCCTTGGGGTGCTCGACAAACCACCGGAGAACCCCTTTCGGCGCTGGTAGCCGGCTTTCCGCCCGGCAGGGCAGCCGGCCAAGGCAGCGGCCTGACCCCGCGTACCCTCCCGCTCTGCTTATTCGCCCCGACTGGTGCGAAAGTCCTTGCACTAATTATAAAAAATATCAATAAATACTGCAAACCCTCCCCTTTGTGCCCACTCCTGCGCCAAACGCCCTGCGTTCGAACGTAAAGGCATTCGCCCTCAGCGGTGCCGCCTACCTTGCCCTGGTTGCCGGGCTTACGGCCCTGAATTGGACAGACCCCGGCACTGATGATCCCGAACCCCGCCGGGACGGTCCTGAATGGAACCTCAT
>JAFBAP010000120.1 GCA_019247695.1 Verrucomicrobiota bacterium
ATGCTGATCGCCATGACCGGCTGGGGACAAGAAGCGGACCGGGGCAAATCCACGGATGCAGGTTTCGCACGGCATCTGGTCAAGCCGGTGGATCCGGCGACGCTGGAGACGGTGCTGGCTGAGATCGCCGCGAAGGTAACGGGTAACGGGTAACGGGTAACGGGTGTCGAGTTCGGAGTTCGGAGCGGCATCATGGGCGCCGCCTGCCGGTGTCAAGCTCCGGTTTCGTGGATCTTTTTCTGCGTGTTCTGCGGATGATTCCGTCTTCCCGCCGTGGTCGCCGTGGCTCGCCGTGTTCGCCGTGTGAACTCTTGCGTTGTGCCCGCCCAACCCGCCGTGTGCCCTTGATCTGTGTTAATCTGTGTAATCTGTGGATGCTTTCTCCCTTTCTGCGTGGTCTGCGTGTTCTGCGGATGATTCTCCTGCGGGCGTCGCGTCACGATCATGGCGTCGTTCCCGAATTACCCGGGTCGGTGGCGGCGCCGTCCGGGTCTGAATCGTCAGTCGTGTCCGCATCGGCGGTTTGCGAATCGGAGTCGTCCGGCGGCATAAACGAGCTCGGGTCGAGCGTCACCGCCTGGGTGGCGGCGGCAATGACCGCGTCGACCGACGTGGCGTCGGTCAGAAAGATCGCGGGATCGCCCGCCAGCGTTAAGCTGCCGGTGGACGAATAAACCCAGAATTGCGTGCCGGCGGGAACCTGGAGCCCTGCACTGACGGCCTGTACCGAATACGAAGCCGCCGTCCACCCATTCTGGTTCAACGCGTCCGGAACAGCGTCGTTCATGGCCGTCGGGAGATCAAACGTATCCGGGGCGACGGGGTTACTGATGATCACCCAAACGGTGACGTTGTTGTTGGCGTCCGGAGGCGCGAGTGCATAGAACACTTCCATGAGGCTGGCCGGAAAATTCTGGAAACTGAGGTCGCCCGAGATCGGCAGGTACGCAAAATCGTTTTGTTCGTCCCGGGACACGATTCCATTCAGGGTGGCGCCCTGAGCCGCCACTCCCACCCGGAGGTTTTTGCCGTTGGCGTTCTGGCACGGCAACAGGTCGATTTCCTGGCCGCTGCCCACCGTAATGAGCAGCGCCGACATCAGAACAACAAATAGAAGGGTTTTCATGGCCGCTAATGAATCACCGTGCCGACCTCGGCATGGACGGCAAACCCGAGGCTGGCGTTAAACGTCGCGGTGTTTAACAGGACCGGATCGGTTCCGTACGCGGGAACCTGCTGGATGGCTTCGATCGTATAATAGCCCTGCTGCCTGAGGTAGGGTCCGGTCGGGATCAGGAGGGTGCGGCTGGAGATGTCGCCCCAGGGTGCTACGACCGTAGTGTTCGGAATGATGGTCACGTTTGAAGGATTGGAAGTCTGTTTACCGGGATAGATCCGAAGGTAAGAGGTTCCGCCGGGATAAAGGTTGGAAAGTGCGGCCTGGACGACGGGGGGATCGCCGGAAGAAGTGCTGTTATTGAGCGCCTGGTTTGTGAGCACGTTGGTAAATTGGACCTGCGTCGAGGTCGACGTGAGGGACTGGGACGACGGGACCGCGGGCGGAAAGACGTAAATATTCGCCGAAGCCAGGATGGCCGTGCGCGTGCCGGAATGTTTGTTGTAGTAACCGAGGACGATGGTTTCCTTGAGGTAGGGAGCGTTGCCGCAAGACCCGCCACCGCAGGAGCCACCACCACCGCCGCAACCCGAGCCACCGCCGTCGCCGCAGGAGCCGCCGCCGGATGACTGCGAAAGGTAATCCGCAGCCGTGTAGGGGCCGTAGGTGCGGGTTTTGCCCAGGCCCGAGTTGGCGGGCCAATCTTTCGAGCCCACCTGGACCTCGACCGGCGCGTCGTAGAGGTTGCCGCCGTGGCGGATGGCGTAATAGCGCTCGACGCCGATTTCGCCTTGTGGATCGAACTTGCCGTTGTTGGGCACGTAGCAATACGAACTGACCGAATAGCTGTAACCCGCCCGGCATTGCAGGACGGGACTTGAGTCAGGGTTATTATTGGGGCCGGTAAACGTTGCCGAGCCCTCGGGGGTCGTGATGGTGAGTTGGCCGATGGGGGTCGTGTACGTCTGGCCGGCGTTGGCGCTGAGGAGGGAACCGGCCACGGCAGCGAAACACGCATACCGGGCCCACGCGCCGAAGCGCCGGTTTCGGCCGGGCCGGAGCGGTCTGACGCCGGCCTTCGGCCCGAATGGCTGAGGACGAGACAACAATTTCATCGGGCGATTTGATATTTACCATATTGAATATATTATTTAGACAAAATCGGCAAGCGAAATCTACTGGCCCGAAGGTGCCTACCCCCTGGTCCGCGAGCTTGCTCAACGAGTATACATTCTAAATATTATAATTTCTAAAGATTTTGCCGCCCCTGCCGATCCCTGCCCGTAAGCTGATCCCGTCCGTTTTCAAAATGGCCCGATGAAACTTGTTGCTCGCTCTCTACGCCCCGCCGGCACGGAGGATGGTGTTAACGCGCAGATCGCCACGCGCCCGGCGCCGATGCCTGCGCCGCGAGTGGCGGTAAAGCCCGAGGCCGATTCCACCGCGGTGGCCGCCCTGCAGGTCCAAACGAGCCCAGGGTCCGCTCCGACCGATACGGCGAGAACCGGCCGCGGCGGATTGGCGATCCTGACCGAATTAAGCGAGTTATCGCACCGGGAAAACGTTTCCGACGTGCAGATCCAGGCGGGCAAGCTGATCTACCTTAACCGTGCCGGGTCGACCAAAGCGTACGAGCCGTTCGGCAGGCTTTCGTTCGAAGACGTTTACCAGATGCTGGAGGTCCTGTACCGGGCCCGCACGGTTTTCAGCGGTTTTGATTCGGGAACAGAAAAGGATGACCTGCGCGAACGGCTGATGGCCGAGCGCAAACTCGATTTTGCATGCGAGGGCAAAGACCCCAACAGCCCGCTCAGGGGCCGGTTCCGGGTCCAGGCCCACTTTTCCCATGCCGGTCTGGGCATGACCCTGCGCGTCCTGCGCAACAAGCTCGCCCAGCTCGAACAATGCGGCTTGCCGCCGGAGGTGCTCGATTCGCTCCGCCAGAAAGTTGTCAAAAAGCAGGGGCTCGGACTTGTGGTAGGTCCGACCGGTTCGGGCAAGACGACCACTCTTTCGGCCCTGATCGATTGGGTCCGGCGGAACCATCACAAACACATCGTCACGGTTGAGGACCCGATCGAGTATTGCTACCCGGAGACCGCGGACGGGCCGACCGGTCCCCGCCCCTCACCTTCGCTGGTCACCCAGCAGGAAGTGGGTCATCACGTCAGGAGTTTCGACCAGGGCCTCAACGATGCCTTGCGTAAAAAGCCGGACATCATCCTGGTGGGAGAAATCCGGACGGCCGAGACCCTCAAGACGGCCCTGGAAGCCGCTGAAACCGGTCACTTTATCCTTTCGACCCTTCATACCCGCGGGGCCGGCAAGACGCTCGGCCGTATGCGGCAGATGTTTAATCTCGAACAAGCCCGGAGCGTGCTGCAGCAGTACGCCGACGTCGGCTCCTTTATCCTTTCCCAGGGACTGATGCCGGACACGACCGGCAAGTACGTCCTCTGCTGCGAATACTTTTCGATCCAGGAGATCGAAGACAGGAATGCCATCCGCAAATACGTGGACGGCTCCTTTCAGGATGTCGAAGAACGTCTCAACAAGCCGTATAACCGGCGCTGGAACAACGAGCTGAAAGCTCTGTTGGCCGCGCGCCGGATCAGCCAGGAGACGTTCGATCAATTCTACCAGGTCACCGGCCTGGAGAACAAATAGGCGGAAGTGACCGGTAGAAGTCCTCTCCAGCCACAATTAACCTAGATAGACTAAACCAAATTCCATACCTCACCAAAATGAAGTTAGCATCCAGTAAACGTTTAGCCGCCCAGCGCGGTACGACCCTGATCGAATTGTCCGTGGTAATCGCGGTCATCCTGCTGCTCGTCGGCGTCCTGTTCGTCGGCATCAGCGGCTGGAAGAATGCCGCGAACCAGTCCGCCTGCATCCTGAACATTTCGACGATTCAGAAAGCGATGCGGAGCTGGTCGGCTGCGAATAGCGTGTCGCCGCCGACCACCGGAACGGCCGGCAGCGTGACGATCGCCGACTTGGCCAACGCGGGTTATTTTAGTCCCAGCCTGACTTGCCCGGCCGGCGGAACTTACAGTGACAAAGGCGGGGTGACACCCGTAGGCATCATCTTCGCAACGTGCTCAAAAGGCCACGCTCCCGCAGGAGATCTCAGCAGCTGGTAATTCGCGCCCTTTGAATCAGTTCCAGGTGCGGCAGACCGCACCTGGAATTTTGCTGTTTGTTGGTACCCCGTAATTCGCACGATGGCTTCGTTAAGAACGCATGGCACTGCTGCAAAAATTTCAGGACCTTGCCGGCGCTCACCGCCTCGCGCGGCAACGTGCAAAATTGCGGCGGGTACTTTCAAAAGTGGCATTCGAACCGGCGGAAAAGCAACCGATCCGCTGGCACCTGTTCTTCGACGGTGAGCGCCTCACGTCGGCGCTCACCTTCGGCGATCCGGCCGGCCCTTCGGTTTGGAAACCCGGACCCGATTTCAGCGCGACGGGACTGAGCCCATCCGACTTTCTGTTGAAGTGCGTTACCGATCTCCGGTCGCAGCAGAAGGGAGCGTTGGAACTCGGCATCATTCTTCACCTCGCCGATCACTTCGAATCCGGGATCGTGCACGAAGAGTACGAGAATCCGGAGTCCTTTCTGGAAGCGAGTAAAATCATTTGTGAAACGCCTAACCGGGTCGTCGCCGGGCTAAGTGAAGCGACTGGCCGCGGCTCCCAGTGGCGTTATTACCCGTTGCTTTGCGGCGGGAAAGCCATCGCCCTTAATCACGTCCTCGATTGGCTGGAGGCCCTGGAAAACCTGAGCGGGCCGGGTCAGGATTTGAAGGTTTCAGTGCGGAGCGCTCCGGCGGAGATGCTCGCAGTGCTGCTGGCAATTTACCAGGCAATGACCCCTGAACGGCCCCACGTTCTCGCGTTGTTCTACGATCGGTTCACCGTTTTAGCGCCACTGTTTCGCGGCCTCCTGAACCTGAGCGTCCTGCCGCACCACGGAGGGACGGTGCCGCCGAATTTTGGCGACGACGTGTTCGCGTTGCTTGAACCGCTCGGGTTTCTTGATGGCTGCAACCTGGTTCTCGTCCAGTGCGGGTCGCGCGACCCCGGCGACCTCTTCGAGAGCCTGCAGGAATACGTCCAACGCCATCCCCGTAATACGGAGAACCTCGAAGTGCACGTCCTTGCGCCCGCCGCGCTCTGGGAACTCTGCCAAAACCATGCCGGCACGGAATTTCCTGACGGCCTGCTGGTCCGGCCGGAGTTCCTCGTCGAAGAGGCGCCGTTCCGGTCCAAGGAGGCCGAACTGAGCTTCAGTCTGGACGCGCACGCAGAGCCGGGCCGCTGGAACTACCTGGCGCGCCGGAATTTCTGGCCGGCGGATAGCGCCACCAAACAACTGCGAGTCTCGCGCCCCATCGCCTCGGCGATGGTGATTCTTCGCTTCGTTAACACAGGCTTGGCCGTGGCGCTGGTTCTTCTGCTGGCGGGCACAGCGTGGATGTGGTGGAGCGGACAGCAGACGCCGGCGGCGCGGCTAAACCCCCAACTCGCTCAACACGTCCAGAATGACCTCGCAACCACCCAGAACACGAAAGCCTACCTGACCAAATGGGGGGGCGTGCTTACCCCGCGCAGCCAGGCCTGGAGCGTGATGGACCTGGGGTTTGGCCTTGTCCCGCCTTCCGATGACATTGTCTGCAACAGCCTTAAATACAATTTCAAAGAGGTAGATACTAAAGAAAAGAGCCCCAGTACTGCAGGGTGGATTCGCGAATGGACTATCGAAGGCATGTGCGATGACCGCGGTTCGGCGTACCTGCAGCGGCTGCAGGACAGCAGCGTGCTAAACGACATCTTCAACCAGGCGCGGCAACGGCTGGATGACGTAAGCTTTCTCCCGGGCGGCGGCCGGACGTTGAAGGCAACATACCGGGAAGAGGCTAACACCGCGTATGACAGTAAGAAAGGGGATGCGTTTCCGTACGCGTTCCGGCTGGTGGTCGACCAGACCGTACCGGCTGATGATCCGCTTGCCCTGAAGCCGTTCGCCACGAAGAAAAAATAATCCGCAGAACACGCAGATAAACGCAGAACAGAGATAAATCATCCACAGATTACGCAGATTAACACAGATTAAGAGCCCGTCATCGAACTCCGAACTGCACCCGTTACCCGTTACCCGTTACCCGTATATGAGCCGTTATTTGAAAGCGATACTGGTATTTGACGTGGCCCTGCCGCTGTTTGGGCTGGCGCTTCCCTGCCTTGGCTTGCTGCTCATGCTATTGAATCTTCAGGAGCAGCAGCGGCAAGCAGCGGAACGCTATGAGATGAATGAGCTTCAAACCCGCCAACTCACTTTCATGCGCAATGAGCTGTCTTCGGTTCAGGACAAGGCTCAGCAGGTCAAGGCGTGGCTGAGTCCGGAAAATCTTGAATCGCGCATCGACCAAGCCGTGGGAGGGGCGCTGGAACGTTATACGCAGGATGACATCGACCGCACCTTGCGCGAATACAGCGCGTCGGGGCCGGGGGTGGGCAGCTTCTTCGCGCAATGCCGGTCGCTCACGCTGAAGTTTTCTGCACGCTGGGAGACATTGAACCTGGCCGCCCTGCACTGGGAGAGCGAGGCGCCCAACCTGCTTCTCGAATCATTGACGATTCAAAGGGCCACTTCCGGCAATGGCCTGGAATCGATGCTGAACTACGCGGTCCTGACCGACGAGTAGATGGAAAGCCAACGATTGCGCGATGGCGTTGAAGGAAACACTTATTCGGCTCGCGAAAGTTGCCCGGCACGGCGGATGGAAGTGCGCCGTCCGAGTCCGGGGCGCTGCACGTTTGTCGGGTATTTCTGCGTTTGCGACGATAGGCGCATTTGCGCTGGTTCCGGCCCTTGCCGGCCCTGAAATTTCCCCTGCCCCGAAACCATCCGCCGCGCCCGATCTCGCGCCAAAACCTTTGGATGTGATCCAAAGGCTGGGTGACAAAGCCTGGATGGAAGCTCGCGAGAGCAAACTGGTCAGCCGCCAGAGACCCAACCAGCAACCGGGCGCTTACGACCCGTTCCGGGTTGAGATTCGGGGCAAGTTTCGGGGCTTGCCTCCGGTCAAGATCACGTTGGCGCCGCGGCAGCCCAACGCATCGCCCAGCGCGGCAGTGAAGCCGAGCCCGGGAATTGCTGCGGCATCCCCTACCCCCGACCCAAACGCCCCAACCTGGGAGAAGGCCGTCGAAGCTCTTTCGATCGGGGCAGTCAACGGTTGGGCACGGGAACTTTTGCTTGGGTCGCAACTGATACGGGAAGGGGACCTGCTGATCGTACAACTGGAGGGCAAGTTTTTTCCGGTCTGGGTCCGGCGCGTCGGCGAGGGCGAGGTCGAGTTCTGTGATGCAGAATTGCAAAAATCTACGGTAAAGACGATCCACACGGTGCCGAAAGAGTTACCAGACGCCAAGGAAGATGAACTGACGTCAGGAACTCTCTTCCTGCGTCCGAAGTGAGAGGATGTGTGAGGGGCGCGCGGTGATTAACTTTGCCGCCGCCCCTCACACATCCTCTGATGCGACCATGATGGATCGACGCCGGCTGTATACAAGGGAACGGTTTGTTTCGGCGCTGCTGCTCGTGAGCTGTGCCGCCCAAAACCTTGGGACCGCGGCAGCCGGCGATGAGCGGCCGCACCCGGACACCGATCCAATGGTGACGCCGGTTCATCCGGCAAGTGCCAACCTGCCGGCCATTACGGCCGACCACGGTGCCTCTGAACTCGACACCCGGCACTCGACACCCGACACTCAGGATCGCACGACCGACACGGCGACTCCGAATCCCGAACCCCGAACCCCGAACTCCGAACCGCAACTGCTCCTGGCGCAAGCGGCGGCTGATCCGGACGCACCACCGCCCTCGCCCGACTCAACGTCCGGGTCTGACATCCTCCGGTCACTACCGTACAAGCCGCCCCGGCGGGTGGTTCCTGCCCCCACACCCCGCCGGAGTTTCGAACCGGTCGAACCGCCGTCGGCAACCAACAACGTCTACTACCTGGACGACTACCCGATCAACGATCTCTACCAGTTCCTGGCGCGGAAGGCGCGGATGCAGTTCTTTCATAACCCTAATCTCGACAAGATCCGGGTCACGGGTGAGCTCTTCAAAACCTCCGACCCGCTCGAGAGCATCAAGGAACTTGCGCTGCAGTATAATCTCGTCATTTATCGACGTGGCCTGACCCTTTACGCGCTGACCCAGGATCAGCTGGCCAGCCTTCCACCGCAGGAGTTCCGGTACGAATTAAAGTACCTGCATCCGGCCGGTCAGGAAGCCGTGCAAAACATGCTCGGCCATTTTCTTACGCCCGACCGCGGTTTGGTTACCTACGAACCAAAGGTCAACATGATCGTGGTGAACGATAACGAGACCGCGATCCGCCGCGTTGCGAGTTACCTCTCGAGCATTGACCGGCCGCGCCGCCAGGTTTCCGTGCAGGTCCGGGTGTTGAGCATCAATCTCACCGCAGGCAAAAACGTCGGGATCGACTGGTCGCAAACGCTGGGCGAGCAAGGGACGACGGTTACGGCGTCGGCGGCAGGATCCTTAAATTCCGCTCTTGGTCTGGTAAGCAGCCTTGCCAGCACCGCCACGTCCCAGCAATCCACCACCTCGCAGCAGTCCACCACCTCGCAGCAAGCCGTGTCCACGACCAGACAACCGGTAGGCGTGACGTTCGGGCCGGTGGCGGTCAGCGCCATCCTGCGGGCTCTTTATAACAACGGGAACGTCACCATCGAAAACGCGCCTTTGGTGATTACGGAGGACAACGAACCGGCTAACATCAACGTCGTGACCCGCACCCCGATCGTGACCAGCACGGTCACGACGTCGAACGGCACCACTAACATCGCCAACGACGTCCGCTACCAGATTGATGCAAAAGACAAGACCGACCCGCCTCAGGACCGGCGCGAGATCGGCACCCAACTGGCCGTCGTGCCGACCATGCTGCCGGATGGTACCATTCGCATGGCCATCACCGGCACCGTCGCTACGGAAGTCGGGCAGCAGGCGGTGTCCGCCGGGTCAGGCATCACGAACAGCTACCCGATCGTCAACGAGGCGCACCTGGCCAACCTCGCCCGGGTGCCGAACGGTTACAGCCTGATCCTGGGCGGTTTTATTACGGAGAACAAGTCGCAGCAGATCAACAAGGTGCCCGTGCTGGGGAACATCCCGTTTCTTGGCGCGGCCTTTCGCAGTAAACAGGACACAAAACAGCGCACCAACCTGGTGTTCATCATCACGCCGACGGCCTACGACGCGGCTGATCCTGCCCAGGCGGTTGGCATAAACGAACTGAACCGCCAGCACTACACGGCCAACCCGCTGGACGTCTACGCCGACCCGCAGACGACCGGGCACAATGCCGAGATCTACCCGCCTGCGCTGCGGCAGGGATTATCCGACCCGGATGAACAGGCGCCCGACACGAATCCGCTCAGCCCGGACAACCCGGAAAACAAACGGTCGATCCCGGCCACGACCCGGCAGGAGCGTGAGCAAAGACGGTTGGAGCAGCAGTACCGGGTTCCGGACGAGGTGCCGGCGCCCGCACCCCGGGCTTACCTGGTCAATCCGCAACCGCGCAGGACGAAGCGCCTCCCCGGAGCGGCTCGCGACGATGAAAACTGACGTCTTCCGGCTGCGATTAAACGGTAGCGGTGCAGGTGAGGAGCACAGCGGGGCATTCCGAGGATCGTCTGCGTGGAACCAGGCATTGCGCTATGGTGCCTGGGGTGGTCTGACCCCGCTCCTGCTGGCTCAGAAACTTGCGGAAGTGACCAATGACGTGCTGGTCGAACTGGGCGTCCTGGATCAGACCGACGCCCGGGAGAAGCTGCGGGAATTCCGGGCTGACGCGGACGCGTTGAGCCTGCAGGGCAAGACCGCTCTGCACGTCGTTCTGGATGAAGCAAAACTGGCCACCGGGGTACGCGCCCTCCAACGCCTGGTCAATGCTCATGCCTGGGGGGTGACGCCGCGCATTCCGCCTCCGGAAGCGTTTTATCGGAGTTACTGCGAAGTGAGAACTGTCTGCCGGCTGACCGGAAGCGCCATCATCGACGCCAGCAGCCCGTGCACCCTCACCACCGCCAGCCTCAACCCGCTGGCCGGCGAGATCGTGGGGGCCTGGCTTGACCACTATTTCACCCAGCACCGCCGGGAACCAAGGCACCGCTTCTATTCGCACGTGGCACTCACCCCGGCGCAGTGGCCGGCCATCTTTCGCGCGCATTGTGGGGGATGAACGATGGCGTACGAGATCGGTGTCCAACTTCCGCGCCCCATCGAGGAGCAGGTCACGGCTGCCCTGCGCGAACGGATTCCCGCGCTGGCCACCTATTCGAACGAAGAACTGCCGCGCCAGGTGGATGCCGCCGACGTCCTGGGAGCCCTTGGTTACCTGCGCCGCATCCCCCTTCTGCACTCAATCCAGGGTCTGGTCGATGAAACCCTGCCGGCACTTTTCGACCGGGATGCCTTGCGCAAGGAAAAAACCGTTCCGCTGCACCGGACCGACGAGGTGCTCACGGTGGCGATCGCCAACCCGTATTCCAGTTTCAAATTGATCTATGAAAAACGTTTCCCCCAACTGCACCTCGCGTGCATCCTGACCTACGCCTCCCAGATCGACGCGATCCTGACCGACCAGACCCGGATCCAGCAGATCACGCAGGACGAAATTCGCCAGCTCAACCTCGAGGAGATCGAGGAGGAAATCAAGGATTTCGACCTGAACGCGCCGTCCGACGACGGCGTCGTACGCAACCTGCAGTCAATCGTGCAGGAAGGGATAACCCGGCGCGCTTCCGATATTCATCTGCTGACCGAAAAGGATCGCTTCCACTTTACTTACCGGATCGAGGGGGACCTGATCGAACGGCGGGACCTGGACGTCAAAATCATCAACCGCACCGACAATCTGCTCGTCCAATTGATGGGTTTTGAGACGATGGACAAGAACCGGGGCCTGCCCCTGAGCGGCCGGTTCACGGCCTTGATCGGCAACCGGCGGATCGCGATTCGCGCCGAACGGCTCCCTTCCTACCGCGGCTTTCATTACACGCTGCGAATCCTCGACAAATCCTATGTCAGCCCGAAGCTGGGGCAGGGATCGCTCGCCTTGCATCCGGCGACCATGAAGTACATCCGGCAGGCACTAAACCTTCCGGACGGTATGATCCTGATGTCGGGCCCGACCGGGTCCGGCAAGAGCACCACCCTGGTTGCGATGATCAAGGAACTGTTCCGGACCCGTTACAACATCATCGCCATCGAAAACCCGGTCGAGGAAGAAATCGCGATGGTGACCCACGTCAACATGGAGGATGTGCGTCACGGTCCGCAGTACATCAAATCAGGGATGCGCTCCGACCCGGACATCCTGCTGGTCGGAGAAATTCGGGACCGCGAGACGGCCGAACTCGGCATCGAAGCGGCCCTGACCGGGCACCAGGTGCTGTCCACGATCCACACGACCTGGCCCGCGCAGATCATCATCCGCCTGATGCAATTGGGCGTCCCGAAGTTCTATGTGGCTGAAACGTTGAAGGCGGCGTGCGGCCAGCGCCTGGCCAAGAAATTGTGCCGGCATTGCAAGGAAGCGCAGCGACTCGACACCGAGATGGTCGACCAACTCGGGTTGCCGGACGTGTTTGACGGCCACGAAATCTTCAAGGCCGGCCCGGGTTGTTCCCGGTGCGACCACCTGGGTTACGCCGGCCGTCAGGCGATCATCGAGGTCCTGCCGATCACGGATGAAGTCACCGAATTGATCATGCAGCGGGAACTTACCTCAATCGAGATCGCCAACTTCATCTACGACCAATATAAAGTTCCTTCCCTCCGGGAGCTGGCCTTCGATCTGCTCTATAACGGCGTCATCGACCTGCCGAGCGCCGCCGACTCGGTCCGCCTCGGCCTCATTTCCGCGCGAGACAAGAAATGGCAACCTACCTCGTTACTCTGAAAAGCTCCGGCAGCAATCCCCGGAACCGCACCGTGCAGGTGGCGGCTGTCGACGGCAAGGCAGCCATGCTGGTTGCTGCTACCGGCGAGTGGCAGGCGATCAGCGCCACACCCGCCAAGGAATCCGGGAAACAAAGGATCAGGCCGTTCCCGACCAAGGCGCTGATTGTCATGTGCAACAGCGTCGCCTCGATGCTCGATGCGCAGATCCCGTTGCCGAAGGCGCTCGAGTTTTACCTGGCGCGGGTAACCCAGGAAGATCAGCGGCTGGCGTTGCGCTCGATCGCCGTTGCGGTGGAGCGCGGCGAAGATAATCACAAGGCGTTCGCTGTGACCCGCCGGTTCGATCCCACGTTCGTCGGGCTGGTGAAAGCCGGCACCATGGCAAGCAATCTGCCGGCGGCATTCCGCGCGCTCGCCCGCCGGATGCGGACCAATCAGGAATTCACTTCGAAGCTGCGCAAGGCGCTGGCCACACCCATTTGTATCCTGGCGTTTCTCTGGTTCCTGCTGATCTACTCGCAGACCAGCCTGGTTCCAAACGTCGAAAAGATGCTGCGCGACATGCGGGTGCAGAACGATCCGATATCGTCGTTTACCTTCGGGTTCTCCCATGTTTTCCAGGCGATCTGGATGCCGGCAACCATCGGCTGGATCGTACTCGGGGTCATGTTCTGGCGTTCGATCGCGTTCCGCGAAAAGTTCGGCAAACTCCTGATGAGCCGGTGGCGGTTGTTAAGAGAAATCGTCATGGGGTTCCGTCAACTGACCTTCGTCGGCACGTTTGAGATGCTGGTGTCGAATAACATTCCAATCGCCGATGCCTTAGAGACCTGCGCCAACACGCTCAGGAACACGCCATTCGAGAAGGAGCTTCGTGTGGTGAAAGAAAAACAGGCGCTCGGGATGAACCTCGGCGAGGCCATGCGCAAACACACGACCATGGATCCGCAATTGACGCACATGATCGAGGTCGGCGAAAAGGCCTCGAACCTGAACGAGCAACTTCTGCTGTTGCGAAACTTGTACGAGGAGGAAACGGCGCAGCGGATCGAACTTTTTACGGGTCTCGTCGGGGTAATGAGCAAACTGGTGACGGTTTCGATCATCGGGTTTATCTACCTCGGCGCCTACATGCCGATCGTGCTGGCCGGTCCGAAGATGATGCAGGCCAGTCAAATGTAGGCACACCACGGGCACAGCGGGGGGGCGGGCACGACGTAAGAGTTCACACGGCGAACACGGCGGGCCACGGCGAACACGGCGAGAAGAGGAATGCCACAAAAGCGGGCCGCCGGTCATGCGCGGCTGGAATTTACGCCGTCTTCGGCCGGAGCGGCGGCTGGAATAATCGGCACTAAAGCTCCTGGCTGCTACCAACCGCCGCTCCGGCCAAAGACGGCGTAATCCTTGCCGGGCACCGAATTCGCAGTCGAGCATCGGGTTCCAGGTAACTCAGTCTTCCCGCCGTGTTCGCCGTGTGAACTCAGTCGTCGTGCCCGCCCAACCCGCTGTGGCCGCCGTGTGCCTGTGTGCTGACTACCTGATCTTATCCATTGTGAGGATCCAGGTCACGCGGGTGATCGGCGGGACCATGTTAACGTTGTTGATCTGCTTGAGGTTGTAGGTCGAACTCGCGGATCCCACGATGCTGCCGCTGCCGCCGGAACGGAACGAAAGCGGGTTGATGGTTCCATTGGTTACGTTACCAGGGGTATCGACGTCGATCCGGCCGTTGAAGTTGACCTGGGCATTCTGGGTGGTGTAGCCGTAAAGGATCTGCTGCGCGTAGACGCTGACCGGCGCGTAGGGATCGCTGGAATCGTAGGGGGAGGTTAACGGGACCGTGTTGAAGTTATCCAGGAAAGTGAGCGTCAACGGCGTGATGATCGAGAGGCCGTAGGTGAACGCGCTCAGGTCGCTGCCGTTGGCGACGCAGAGCGGCAGGTTCGCCAAAGTGCCGGCGTAGGATGAACTCGGATTGATTCCGATGTAGATTGCGTGGACCAGGATGTTCGGGCTCGCCTGAGTCGAGAGTTGATTCGCCAGAAACGTCGCGAGCTTTGAAAAGTCGAATCGCGCTACGTTCTGACCCGGGAAACCGGGCAACTGCGTAAGCAACCCCGCGGCCTGGCTCAGGTTGTCGCCTATCCCGCTGACCCCCTGCGTAAACCGCAGCGCACGGACCTTGGAGTTGTTGTCCGGGATGCCGAACATCGCGTTCAGCGGCAGCACGGCGTTGGACGCGTTGCTCGAATCGGGCGCAAGATAGACCGTGAAATCATAGACTCCATTCCCGTTGTTTGCCGTCGAATTCCATTGTGAGATCAGGATTCGCATCTGGCTCTTGTAGTATGGCCGGGCGTACAGGTCCCAGTTGGCCGGCACACCGCCCGGCGCAGGTTTCAGGAAATCGTCTCCCGGCAGGATGGGCATAACGATCATCTTTCCGGTGTCGGATGCGTCTGAAAGGGGCGCGTAAACGGGCACTGAACCGGAACTCGTCGCGTACGTCGTGGTCCGGTTGGCGTCGTGGAGTTCGCGCTGGCCGAAGTTCTGGTAGGTGTTGTCGGCAAACACCTCTCCCAGTACCGTCGAGGAATTTACCACGTTCAACTGGCGCCGGGCGCTCAGGGTATCGGCGTACGTGCCGCCATACAACTGGATCTGGTCGCCGAAGATCGGGCCGTTGATCTGGACCGCGCCGGAACCGGTGTTGCCCCATAACGTTCCGTCGGGGTTACGGCCTACCTCGATCGGCACGTTGCCGGTAATGGGCAGTTGGCTCGGCACTTCGTAGACCGAAAGGATGTAGTTGTGCGTCGCCGCGGGAAAGCGCGCCTTCGGAGCGCTGACTCCCGCCATCTGCTGCGTGGTCTGAAAGCAGATCGGGATCTTCCACCAGACGCGCCGGGCCACAAAGGTCTCCCCCGGCTTTTTGTAAGCGAGGCGGAGGTTTGGAAAGGTCATCGGCTGCCAACGGTAAGCGGGATTGAAACTGGTCAGGACCGTACTTGAGGTCCCGTTATACTGGGAACCGGTAAAGAAAGGATACGGGTTGTTGATCGCGGTGGTCGAATCCCAGTAGTTGGGTGACGGCCACCCGTACCAGGCGGGTTCGGTCGTTGGGTCGTAGGCCGGATCGAAGTTAGCTAACCCTTCGGAGCCGCCGAACGGCGTTTCTTTCCCCTGGTAGCCCTGAAAAACCGCCAGGGTCGTCTGGCCCGTGTCGCCCAACGTGCTCATGGTCGGCGTTCCGCTCGGGAAAATCGTGCCGAGTTCGTTCGGGTCGGCATAGGAAACGGCGTTGACCTGGTTAACCGCCGCCGTCAGGATGCTGTTCCAGCTGGCGTAGCTGCCGCCCGCATTCGGCAGCATCCCCTGGGCGGTCTGCTGCAGGATGGCGCGTACGAGGACGTCTTCCCGCAGGTCGATGTCGATTTTGGCGGTGGTAACCCGCGAGTTGGCCTGGGACAGGCTGGACGACATAAGCAGGGCGGCGGTCATGGCCAGGATGGCGAAACCTACCAGCGCTACCGTCAGCAGGACGGCCTCACCGCGTTCATTTCTTTTCGGCTGCAAACGTAATTTGATCATGATTACTCCCTTGCAGGGTGACCAGCAGGATGCCGGTGGTGTCATCGAAAGTGGCGTTGGTCAGGTTGCCGCTGGGCATCTTCCAGCTCGGGCTGGCCGGAAACGAACCGCTCGAACCCGCCAGGTAGTAGCACAACCCTTTGGCCGTCCCGGTCGCGGAGAAACTAAGAATCGCCGTACGCGGAGCCGCCCCCGGCTCCCGCATCCAGAGCCGGACGACCGGCCCGGTCAGAACGTGGTTCCGATCGGCGACGGCGTCGCCCAGGTTTCCGTAAATCCGGAAATCGTCGGCGTTACCCATCGTCTTTGTCAACAAAAGGCCGAGTTGCGGCGCCTGCTGGCTGAGGAAACGGTAGGTTGAAGTCACACTCAACATTTTGCAGTGCACGTTCAGCAGCGACGCCAGGGCCGAAGCGATGAGCAACGAAACGGCCAGGACCAAGGCGAGTTCGATCAGGGTGGTGCCGCGAGTGGAGTTCGGCGTTTGGAGTTCGGGGTTCGGAGTTCGGAAACACCGCGTGGTGGGGTAAAGCCCACCCGCAGAACACGCCGAAAGAAAGAAAGATCGAACCGGAAACCCTGGGCTTGCCGCCGGCAGCCGACACCCGTAATGCCGCCTCGAACTCCGAACTCCGAACTCCGAACTCCGAACCTTCATTGTGTGCGCACCACTTTGCTGAGCTTGCAGTAGCTCCGTTTGCCGTTTGTATAGGTGACGTACGATTCGAGCAGGTAAGATTGCACCCCGCTGACAGGGTCGGTGTTGGCGTGGCAAGTGCGTCGAACCTCCACATTGACCGGACCGTAAGGCGTTTGGCCGGCCGTCACGATTGAACTGACAAAAAGCGGGTAAACCGGCCAACGATTGCTGCTCGCGATCTGGCCATACACCCAGCGTTGGGCAAACGCCGTTTCAATCGATGCCTGGGCGTCGGTCATGGTCTGGATCACCGACCAGTTCTGGGCCTGGTAGGCGGCAAGCGTGGTTTGCATGCTGTATACCGCAATGGTGATGAGTAGAAACAGGGTCAGGCTCACCTCGAACAGGCCGGAACCGAGTTGAGACCTCGTGGTCCGGCGGCCTGCGGTGGCGACCAGGTTTCGTCCGGGGTTCAGTAGCTGCCTATATCCCATAAGCCGTCAGTGGTTGAGCCGGACGGATCGTATGGAGTTTTGCCGTCCAAAGACGCCACCGGGGGAATCCGATTGACCAGAATCTGCGGCGTCACCCCGTTCACGGACGGTAAGACCGGAAGCGAGGTCCCGTTCGGCAGGTAGGGAACGATGTCCGCCGTCGCGGTGGCCGGAGTCAGCGAAGTGAGGTCCACCCCGGGATTGTCGGAGAGGTAATTCATCTGTGCGGCGTAGACGCTCCGCAACGCCTCGCCTGCCTGACGGCCGTCCCGGTAGGCGATGTAGGGCGTGGTCCCGATCACGACCATGGAGGCCAGCAGCAGGAGGACCGTAATCACGATGGATAACTCGGCGAGCGTGGTGCCGGACGATGAGGAAGCGCCTAACCGGAAGACAGGCTTGGTCGGCATGCAACTCAATTTACCTTAATGGTGTTCTGCGCGATCTTGCCCGGGCCGGAATCGGCCCCGGCGGGTGACCCCGGGCTGTTGCCGGGTTGGCTTTTCGAGGCGGGTTCCGTGCCGAAAGCCTTTTGCAGGGCGAGTTTCAACTGGCCTGCAAGCTTCTCGTCGAAACGCCCGGGACCACGATAGAGCCGCACGATTTTTGGAGCGTTCTCGGCCGGGCCGGATGCGGGCGCCGGGACCGCGGCAGCCGGCGATGCCCGGATGCCGGAGCGTGAAGAAGAAGAAGACGGCCCCAGGCTGGACGCAACAGGCGTGCGGGGCGCGGTTTTGGTCTGTAAGGTCGTGGTTGAGGGAGCAGCCTGCGTTGCCGGACCGGCCGCGGCCGAGTGGTTCGGTCCGGGCATGACGGCTGGCTTGGGTATCTCGGGAGGAGCGGGAAACGCGGCTTGCCCGGCGCCGGGAACGATGCCGGCGAGGGACAACGCAGCGACGACAACGGGCAAAACGCGGCGAACAACAAGCATAAACGATCCACTACGGCATATATGGTAATTATTATAATTGCAAGGACTTTCGCC
>JAFBAP010000121.1 GCA_019247695.1 Verrucomicrobiota bacterium
GTGCAGTTGTGCGTGATCGCCATGGCGGCCTGACAAGGCCGGCAGAGAAGCTTGCCTTCAAACCGGCCGGCATTGATACGGCAGAAAAACACTACCTTGCTGTCCAGGGGCGCACCGCATCCGGCGCAACCCCGGGAATTCGCGCCCGGTCTCCAAGCCGATCCGGACTTTTTCGGAAGCGGATCAATCCCGAATCGGGCTGCGTAGTCCGGCGCCGAGGGCCGGTGCTGCGCAGCCAACCGCTGCGCAAATTCCCTCAGCGTTTCAGGGGAGATCAGTTTAGCGACCCCAAGGGGATTCCCGTTCTCATGGCCGAATTGGTCCAGACGGGTGCCGAACTGGTCCATTTTCAGGATGTTCTGTTCTCCGGTCGGTCTCAAGAGCGAGCATTCCGGGGAGACCAGAACCCAATGATGGTAGTTGCGGCTAATCGGGATGCCCATACGCCGGGGCGCAAGGTCCAAGGCATTGATGATGGCCTCCACGACCAGGGCGTGCCGTTGGCTCCGTTCGACCGGCGATTCAATCCCCTTCCAAAACGACCGGGTTCTGATCTCGAACTCGCCGTGTTCGTTCACGCGCAGGGCGGTGGTGACGTTCCTGCTTTCGATCAGGATAACATCAAGGAACCGGTCAATGAGCAGGTGATCGATTTGGGCAACTCCACCTTCATGCTCCAGGCGCAGGTCATGGAGGACCGCATAATTGTTTGAGTCCCGCAGTTTGAAGTTGATGTAGTAGGCAGCCTTCTCCTCCCCTTGGGCGCCCGTTTTGGTCTGCTTGATCTCGTCCTGGACCTCGTCTCGTTGCCCGGCAGAGAGCTTTGCCGTCCCCAAGAGGTGATGAAGCTCTTCAAGCTGTAACTCGATCCCGTCTTTCTCTTTGATCAACATGACACGTCATCGGTAGCCCTCGCAAGACAGCTATGGCCGGAACGGAACCAGCCCGCCGCGGCAAGCCCGATCAGGGTTTATCGGCGGGCAGCCGTCTGAATTTAGCCTCATTGCATACCGAAGAGCGCGCCCCCGGAATGGGGACGGGTCGGAACCGCAGGCGCAGGACGACTGAAGATGCCCTTTTGGGCCCCGGTCCGGACGGCCTGATACGCCGGTGCACCGATGCCGGGATGCCAAGCCGAACACCGGAGGCGCACACCAACCTCCCGGCCGGATTATAACCCGGGCAGGCGGGAAGCCGCCTAGAACTTGTCCGGTGTCTGCAACAGTTTTTGCACTTCAGGGCTATGATAATTGTCCGCAGTGATCAACACCGGCGGCAGTTCCACCTTCTTATTCTGGACCGCGATCTTCTTACGCGCCTGATCAATGTAACCGACGCCCTGGTAGCCCATCTGGTAAGGATCCTGCGCAATGATCGCCTGGATCGTCCCGCTTTCGAAGAGCGGCAGAACTTCCGGGCTCGGATCAAACGTCACCACCTTTACCTTGTTCTCGAGTCCCTTGGCTTTGATAGCCTGGCAAACGCCGACTGCGGTCGGGGCGCAGGCCGAGAAAAACCCGGCGATGCCCGGATTACCATTGAGCAGATCCCCCGCGATGTTCATTGAGGCAGCGGCATCAGCGTTCGTCCACTGAATCGGGAGCACCTTCATGTTAGGAAATTTGGCGATCGCATCGTTGAACCCGGTGCTCCGTTTTGAGCTGACCGAACCGGCCTGGATTCCCAGATTGCCGACGAGACCTTTTTCGCCGAGAAGTTTCGCCATTTCCATCCCGGCTTTATAACCTCCGTCATAGTTATCGCAGGTGACGCTCGCCGCGGGAAGATCACTGTCGATGCCCGAATCAACCATGACCACAGGAACGCCGTCGCTGATGGCGTCCTGAACCGGAGGAATCAGGCCTTTGGAGTCGAGGGCTGCCAGGAGAATACCGGCGGGCCTGGATCTCGCAATGTTACGGACGAGGTCCACCTGGCTCGCAATTTCGGTTTCCGTAGCGGGGCCTTGATAGTCGATGTTGTAGCCCAGTTCCTTTGCCCGGTCCTTGGCCCCTTTTACGAGAAACAGGTAGAAGGTTGCTGACGTTGATTTGGGGATGAACACGACGGTCCCCTGGCTTTGTGCCTGGGCGAGCAGGCGGCCGGCGCCGCCGAGGGTGAGAAGGATGAGGCTGGAGACAGGTAGAATGAGGGAGAGAACCTTTTTCATTCCGAGAGCTTTCTGTACCGGTTTGACCGCAGGATTTTTTCGGGAGGGGGAACGATCGGCAGAGACGATCCGTTTTCGGATCATACGTTCCGTTTATGGGACTTCAATATAAAACATTCCAAGGCCCGGGCAATGCTATCGCTGCCTGCGCAACTGATCGACCGAAACGGCCGCGATGATCACCGCGCCATTCACGACGTACTGCCAAAAGGCATTCACGCCCAGGATATTCAGGCCGTTTCTGATCGTGGTCTCGATCAGCGCCCCGATCAGCGTCGCCAGCACGTTACCTTCCCCTCCAAAGAGGCTGGTGCCGCCAATCACGACGGCGCCGATCGCCAGGAGTTCATAGCCGGTGCCGCCGGCCGGCTGAATGGTAGCAAGCCGGGCGGATTCGATGATTGACGCCACGCCGCAGAGCAGGCCGCAGCCGGTGTAGATCGCCAACGTGACCAGCCGCAGGTTAATCCCGGACAACATTGCGGCCTCGGCATTGCTGCCGATGGCGTAGGTGAACCGACCGAACCGGGTATACTGCGCAATCACAAAGAGCACGGCGAAAACCAGGAGAAGAATGATCGTTGGAACCGGGATGATGTTTAACAGCCTTCCTTGGCCGATCCACAGGTGCCGCGGATCGAGGCCAAAGATGGGAATGCCTCTTGAAAAGATCAGGGCCAACCCTCGAGCCATACCCATCATCCCGAGCGTGGCAATGAAGGATGGGACGCGGAGCCGGGTAATAAAAAATCCGTTCGCAGCCCCCAACGCCCCGCCGACGAGGATCGTGGTGAGCAAAGCCAGGGCCAGATTAGACGTACGCTGGTACATCAGCCCGCCGACCACACCGGAACAGGCAAAAATCGCGCCGACCGAGAGGTCGATCCCGCCGGAAATGATGATCAGGGTTTCGCCCGCGGCAATGATCCCTACCACCGCGGTCTGCAACGTGATTTCGGAGATGTTGCCAACCGTGAAAAAGTAGGGTGAAAGCAGAGACAACACGATCCACATCGAGATCAGGATCAGCAACATCGAAACCGCCTGGTTGCCGATCACCTTACGGGCCCTCTCAAAGGCCAAGTTTGGCCGTTCCGGCGTTTCCATCACGGTTTCTCAGCGAAGGCTCTCAGGCGGTGCGGGTCGAAGCCGGAGGCATGCATCACGATTGGTGCAGATTTAAGGGGACCGGCTAAACCCGGGGTGAACTCATGCTATACTGCATGATCTCTTGTTTGGAGGTTTCTCGCGGGTTCAACTCGGCGACCAGCCGGGATCGCGCCATGACGAGGATACGGTCCGCCACTTCCAGGATTTCACCTATGTCGCTTGAGATGAACACCACGGCCCGGCTCGGCCCTTCGGTGAATCGCCGCACCAGCTCATAGAACTCTTCGCGGGCGCCGACGTCGATCCCGATCGTCGGTTCGTCGAGAATCAATAGTTTGCAACCGGCCTCCAGCCACTTGCCGAGAACCACCTTTTGCTTGTTTCCCCCGCTCAGGTATTTGACCGGCTGAAAGATATCCCGCGTTCTGATCTTCAGTGACGCCACCATTTTTCTGACCAGGATTCTCTCGGAGCGACGACTGAAAAGGACGCCCTTCAACTTTGCGAGCAACGCCAGCGTCACGTTTTCTCTAACACCCAGGTTGAGGCACAGCCCTTTACTATCCCTGTCTTCGGGCAGGTAACCGATCCCGAGCTTCACCGCGTCCCGGGGACGATGTATCTCCACTTTGCGCTCGTTCAGGTAAATGCTGCCTGCGGTGATCTTATCCGCGCCGAAGATCGCCCGTGCGAGTTCCGTTTTGCCCGAGCCGACGAGGCCGGTGATCCCGAGAATCTCGCATTCGCGTACCGAGACCGTTAACGGGTCAGGCAAGTGTCGAGTACTGATGCCCTTTGCGGATAGAACCTCCCGGCCCCCGGAGGCGCTCCGGCGCACCGGATTCGCGCTTAATTCCCGTCCGATCATGAACCCGATGATATCCTTGACGTCCGTGGCTCTTAATCCGGCGGTTACGACCGTCCTGCCGTCGCGCAGAATCGTCACGCGGTCCCCGATCTGTTTTATTTCCTCTAACTTGTGCGACACATAGATAATCCCGATGCCTTCGGATTTCAGCTGCAGAATGATGCCGAAGAGCGCTCCGATTTCTTTTCCACTCAGGGCCGCCGTCGGCTCATCCATGATGATGACGCGGGCGTTCTTGGAGAGCGCAATCGCGATTTCCAGCATTTGCTTTTTCGCGACGCTCAGCTCTCTAACCTGCAGCCTTGGATCGATTGAGAACTTGATCTTCGCGAGGGCGGCCTCAGCCTGAGCGTTGGTCGCCCGCCGGTTGATGAATGCTGACGGCCGGCTGGTCAGATTTCTGAGCGCCACGTTTTCCGCAACGCTCAGGTGGGGAACCAGGTGAAAATTCTGGTATATGGTCACGATGCCGAGATCCTCGGCGATTTTAGGATTATAGTTCGGGCCGATTTTGTGCCGGTCGAGGATGATAGTTCCGGCATCCAGGCGGTAAGCCCCGGAAAGAATTTTGATCAGCGTGGACTTGCCGGCTCCGTTCTCGCCTAACAGGGCGTGTACTTCGCCTTTATAAAGGTCGAAGTTAACGTCCCTGAGTACGGGGACTCCGTAAAATGCTTTGTTGATGTTCTGGAGTTGTAAGATGCAATCCACGATGGAGGGGTTCCGGGGGGCGGCGTCCGCGTTGACCCGAACTATAGGGAAGTCCTGGGGCAAGATCAATGCACGGTGGTATAATGCGGGCATGAGCGGATCGGGGGACCGCAAGCACCCGTTGCGAGATGCCTTGCTTGAGCTGCCGGACTTGCCTCGTTTGTCCAACGAGATTCGCGCCGTGCTGCAGGCGGAGAACGTACGCCGGCAAGCCTTTCGGGACGCGTTGCGGCCGGACGAGAAGGCCGAGTTTATCAACGGCGTGGTGCTCTATCATTCACCGGCATCGCTCCGGCACCTGCTGGTCCATAAGCACATGGCGCAAATGCTGAGCCTCTACGCCACCCGCCCGATTCAGGGTTGGTCCTCGACGAGAAGGCTTTGTGCGCCTCTTCCCGTAACGATTACGAGCCGGATGTGGTGTTTTTCGCAAAATCCCGCGCCCGGGCGTTCACCCCGGACCAGTCGCTGTTTCCCGTGCCGGACCTGGTGGTCGAGGTTCTTTCCCCGTCGACCCAGGCCAACGACCGTGGCGTTAAATTCGACGACTACGAGCGCAGCGGGGTCCGGGAATATTGGCTTATCAATCCGGAACGGCGGACGGTGGAGATTTTTCATTGCAAGGAGGGACGTTTTGAGCGGCAAGGCGCCCACGCGAGCGGAAGCTTGGAATCGCTGGTGCTCACCCGTTTCAAGGTTGAGATCGCCTCATTGTTTGACTCTTGACATCCTCCCCGGCATGAATGCCGGAGATTCCTACGGGATTACGCTGCATGGCGTAACCCTTCGGCGGGTTCGTGCTTCGCCGAGGCTGCCACGGTTGCCCGTGGCCTTACGTCCTCTCCACACGCTAAAACGGCATGCCCTGCCGCTAAAATGTTTTGGGCTGCATTCAGGTCGGCGTTCTGAATGTAGCCGCACGCCACGCAAG
>JAFBAP010000122.1 GCA_019247695.1 Verrucomicrobiota bacterium
CTGATTGAATCCGTCGGTGTCACGCCAAAGCGGCGGCACGCAAAGCAGGCACCAGAGCGACGGCAGGAGCAACACGATTTGCCAGAGCCAGGCGCGGGACCTTATGGAGAATGCCACAAATGAGGAGAAGTGTCGGGTAACGGGTAATGGGTGGCGGCCACGAGCTTGGGGGAGAGCCGCCCATGTCAAGCTTAGAATTTAGTCTTCCCGCCGTGGCTCGCCGTGTTCGCCGTGTGAACCTCAGTCGTTGTGCCCGCCAAACCCGCTGTGCCCGCCGTGTGACCGGGCGAGAAACTGCCGGAGCCGTTCCGTCCGCGGCCGGACCAGGAGGTCTGACGGAGGACCTTCCTCCTCAACCCGGCCCTGGTGCAGAAACAAAACCCGGTTCGAGACCTCCCTGGCGAAACTCATCTCGTGGGTCACAACAATCATCGTGCGGCCCTCGGCCGCCAGTTGGTGCATGACCTTCAGCACCTCGCCAACCAGTTCCGGATCCAAAGCCGAGGTTGGCTCGTCAAATAACATCACCTCGGGATCCATCGCCAACGCTCGCGCGATGGCGACCCGTTGCTGCTGGCCGCCGGAGAGGTGCGCCGGGTACATCCGCTCCACGGACGGGCTCAGGCCGACGCTCTGGAGGAGTTCACGAGCCCGGGCCACCGCGTCACGCCTGGGCACGCCCAGAACATGGATGGGCGCTTCAATCACATTCTCGAGTGCGGTCAGGTGCAGCCACAAATTAAAGTGCTGAAACACCATCGCCAGGCGGGTGCGCAACTTACGAAGTTCGTTCGGGTTGCTGGCGGTCAAGCGGCCCGCCCGATCCCGCGTCAGGTTCAATTCGCGCCCATCCAGCAGGATGCGACCGGCATCCGGCAACTCCAAGAGGTTGATGCAACGCAGCAACGTACTCTTCCCGGAACCGCTGGAGCCGATGATGCTGACCACGTCGCCCGCGGCCGCGCGCAATGAAACTCCGCGCAACACTTCGTTGGCCCCGAAGCTTTTGTGGAGATCTTCAACCAGCAATTTTTCCATACGCCGGCCCGTTTCGCGGGCGTTTCGTTAAGGCTTGGTGCGATTGGCATCGGGTTGGACCGGGCGCAAGTGGGCGAGCCACTTTCGCTCTGCCCGGTGAAACATCCAGACCAACGCCAGCGTAACCGCCAGGTACAAGAGTGCGGCCAGCCCATACGCCACAAACGGCAGGTAATAATCGGAGGCGGCGTTGCGTGCAACTTTTAGCAGGTCCGTGATGGTAGCCGTGCTGGCGAGCGTCGTTGCGTGCAGCATCAGGATCACTTCGTTCGAATAGGCCGGGAGCGCTCGCCGCAGCGCGGACGGCAGGACAATCCGGCGGTACAGGACGAAGCCGGACATCCCAAAAGCCCGGGCCGCTTCCACCTCGCCCTGGGGCGTTGCCTTGATGGCCCCGGCAAAAATTTCGGTGGTGTACGCCGCCGTGTTCAGGGTGAACGCCAGCAACGTGCAGTTGAATGCGTCCTTGAAGAACGCATTGAGCATCGGCGTCGCCCGAACGGCTTCAAGGCTGTAGAGGCCGGTGTAGCAAATCAGGAGTTGCACGTACAGGGGTGTGCCTCGAAAAAAATACGTAAACAGCCAGACGGGCGCAGCCAGCCAGGGACGGGTCGACACCCGCATGATGGCGAGGGGCAAGGCGAGCGCGAAGCCCAGCACGACTGAGGCAACCGTCAGCCAGAGGGTAACCACCAGCCCGCTCCAATGGCCGGGAGAACCCCACAGGTATTGCTGCCAGTACTGCTGCAGAAGCTCCATCATCATCACGTGAGCGCCTGGAAGCCGCGCGAGAAACGCACTTCCAACGCATGAAAAACCAGGTGGGAAAGGGTGGTCAGGCTCAGGTAGATCAACGCGACTGCCATCAGAAACGTAAATGCATGATACCCTCCCTTGGTGCTCGTGCCGGTAATCGCGTCCTGGGCAGCCCTGACGACGTCGTGCAAGCCGATGAGCGACACCAGGGCGGTCGCTTTGAGGATGACCTGCCAATTATTGCTGATGCCGGGCAGGGCGAAACGCATCATCTGCGGAAAGATGATCCGGAAAAACGTCCGGCGGCGCGTCAGCCCGAACGCCATGGCTGCTTCCCATTGACCCCTGGGGACGGCCAGCACGGCCCCGCGAAACGTTTCGGTGAAATAGGCGCCATAGATGAACCCGAGAACGGTAACCCCGGCCACGAAAGGGTCGATGTCGAACTGCGGCTGGCCGAGTGCATCGGTTACACGGTTAAGCAGGTCCTGGAAGCTGTAATAGAGCAACAGCATCAATACCAGATCCGGCACCCCGCGAACCACCGTGGTGTACAACCGGGCCGGTACTGCCAGGCGCCGCCGGCCCGACAACTTCGCGGCAGCCCCGATCAAACCTAACGCAAAGGAGAGCGCCAGCGAACCTAACGCCAGGGTGATCGTCTCGACGGTGCCGGCCCACAATTGGGGGCCATAACCTTCCAGCAGCACGGCAGCTTACCGGTTCAGGGTTGCGGCCCGGTGGAAGGATCAAAATCGAAATACTTTGCGGCGAGCTTTTGGTACGTGCCGTCTTTTTTCAGATCGCCCAGCGCCTGGTTCAGGGCGTTTTTAAGGTCGGTGTCCGTTTTACGAACCCCGATCGCCGCCGCGGCGCCCAGGATTCTGTCATCCTTGATCTCCGGTCCCGCGAACGCGAACCCCTGACCCTGCGCCGTCTTCAGGAAGCCAAACTCAGCCTGGATCAAATCCTGCAGCGCCGCGTCGAGGCGACCCGACTTCAGGTCGGCGTACACCTGATCCTGAGTCTGATAGGAGATCACCTTCACTCCCTGGGGTTCAAGGTAAGTGCGGGCGTAAGTCTCCTGCACCGTGCCCTGCTCGACGCCGATCGACTTGCCCTTCAACGAATCCGCCGTCGGCTGGAGGCTTGAACCCGCCTTCGCCACCATGCGGGTCGGGCTGTAAGAAATCCGGTCGGTGAAATCGATCTGTTGCTGCCTTTTCTCAGTCACAGACATGTCCGACAGCACCGCATCGATTTTCCGGGCCCGCAACGCCGGGATCATGCCGTCGAAATCGTTTTCGACCCACTCGCACCGGGCATTCAACTTCGCGCACAAAGCCTTTCCGAGGTCAATGTCGAAACCGACCAGTTCACCGGTAGGCGCTTTCGACTCGAACGGCGGGTAACTGGGATCGACGCCGAAGCGGATCACTTTCCAATCTTTACCTGATGCAACCGTTACCGCGGCTGCCGCGACCAGCCAGACGAGAGTGAAAAATTTCATAACCTTTGCCACGTGTCCTGAGGTACCGACCGGGCAGGGTATACCGTCTGACGGACCACTTCCCAAAAAGAAATGTTGAAATTCGTTACCTCGGCCTGCCCGGATTACCCGCTGACGGCATATCCCCGCGCAGTCCATATTCGCGGGATACGTCTTCACCCGAGTAATCCTTCATAAAGACAACGGCGACGAAGGCGACCAGCGCGCAACCGGCGAGATACACGGCGATGGCCGTGCCGGATTTATAGGTCGCGAGAAGCCACGCGGCGATCAACGGCGCCGGGCCGCCGGCAATGATTGAGGCGAGTTGATACCCGATCGAAGCGCCGCTGTACCGCAGCCGGGGTGTGAATTGTTCGGCGATCAATGCCGCCTGGGGGCCGTAGACCGCCGAGTGAGCGAGTGCCCCGAGCAGCACCGCGGCAAAAACCGACGCCGGGGTCGCTAATCCCAACAACCAGAAAAAAAGGAAGCTGACGACCACATTCAGGCCGGCGCCGATCAGGTACATCCGTTTGCGGCCGATCCGGTCCGACAGGTGGCCCGCCAGCGGCACCAGGAAGAACTCGACTACGGAGAATGCCAGGATTGCGTTGAGTAACAACTCCCGTGGGAGTTTTAACCGTTCAACCCCGTAGGCGAAGATGAAAGCGGTGAAGATGTAGAATGGCGTTTGTTCTGTCAGGCGCGCCAGGGCCGATAGAATGATTGATCCCGGCTGCCGCTTAACGACCTCGAGAACGGGAGCCTTCTCGAGTTTCTTCTCCTCAACCAGCCTCGAGAAAGTCGGTGTCTCCGCTATGCCCAGCCGGATCCAGAGCCCGATCACGACAAGAACGCCGCTCAGCAGAAAGGGCATCCGCCATCCCCACTCGAAGAAATGATTTCCGGAGATGGCGCTGAAGATCAGTACCGCCAGGTTAGACAGGAACAAGCCCGAGGGAACGCCGAACTGCGGCCAGGAAGCGATAAATCCCCGGTTGCCGAAACTTTTGGTCCACTCCATGGCAAGCAGAACTGAACCGCCCCATTCTCCGCCGACGCCCACCCCCTGAATGAAACGCAGCGCGGTAAGGATGACGGCGCCCCAGATGCCTACCTGTGAATAGTTCGGCACGAAGGCGACCAGCAACGTCGCAATCCCCATCAGCAGGAGCGTGGAGACCAGCGCAGCCTTGCGCCCGATCCGGTCGCCGTAATGCCCGAAGATTGCTGCGCCGATCGGACGCGCCACGAAGCCGACGGCGTAAATCAAGAACGCTTGCAGGGTACCGACCAGCGGATCGGACTTCGGAAAGAACTCTTTTGCAAAAACCAGTCCGGTGACTGTGCTGTAGAGGAAGAAATCATACCATTCAATGGCCGTTCCAACCGTGCTCGCAATCACGGCTCGGACCAGCATTCTCCGGTAAGTCGCATCCGCCTGGGGTAAAGGGTTTGCTGTAGCCATGATTTTAGGGGGGAACGGTCGAGCCTCGGGACGAACCGGCATCGCGCCCCGGGACTAACAACTTTCTGCAGGATACATGAAGTGTTAGTCTGCCGCCAAGCGGGAAGCGGGTTCGGCGCGCGTCACAACAATTTCTCCCGGTTTTCATCATTTCGCGGCAATCCGGGCCGTCCGGGTGTGAGCTTCTGAACTTCATCCGCATTTGCCCGCGCGGGGCCTCATCCCGGCCGTGAACCCTCCCGGCATTAAACCCGGCGGTGGTTGCGCCGATTTTGGTCGGTGGCTTCGCTTGCAGGCCGGTATGCCGATTCGTTTCCCATGATTTTATCACCATCACTGTCGCCAGTCACTCAGTCGTTTACATCCGGGCAGGATCCGGACCAGCTCGCTGCAGCCGGGGACCAGATCGTCCTTACGTTGCATCTGGTCGCGTCCGCACCGGCGTTTGGCGACGCGACTCGGATCCTTGATCGGAAGATCGCCTCTTTGGGAGACGAAATGGAGAAAGAGGGGTTCCGCCGGCTTGACCTTAAGGCCGGCCATTACGAACTGCGCGAAAGGCGGCAGGCGCGCTCTGGAACCGATACCGCCGCGTTCAGAGTATCCCGCCGCCTGCGGTTGGAACTTTCCGCCGACCATGCTCTGCTCGACCGGTTCATCGCCGCGATCACCGCGTCTTCGGCTGAACCGGCGTTGAGTTTGACGTTCATCGGCCCGGATAACGCAACGATGCGAACCGGCATTCCGTCACCGGCCGTTGCCAGGGCCCTGAGGCACGCCGAGGCCATGGTCCGGGCCGCGGGACTCAGCCTGGCGAAATCAGATTAGCGGGAATGGGCCGGACGCCCGGGGGGCTTCCGGCGCATTCTCGCTAAGAACGCCGGGCCCTCAGAAAAGGGTGGTTCGGGTCACGACGGTAAAGGTCTAAAAACTCGATGATCTTTACAAGCTGATCGTCCCTCTCGGCGCTGGTTTCAAGGTCTTCAACCACTGCCGTAAACCTGGAACGGAAGTGCGCCCAGGCACCGCTGGGTACATAACAAATCACCGTCGGGTACTCGCCATGCCCAAGGTCCACCGCGCAAAAGTCACGCACAAATTTCCGGGGCTGACGGTAGAGGCCTGCGCGTTTGAGGTGAACGGTCAGCGCCGCTTCGTGGCTGCCGAGGTCTGACGCCATCTTCTGGAAAGCAGCCGGGTCTGTGACGATCTGGGCAACCTCAGTTGCCACCGCATTCGCGCTCATGTCTCGATTCGTTTCCGGCGACACGTGTCATTCCGGCGCCGTAGTCACGCCGTCACCGGGAATGGCAGCGCCATCCTCTGGTCCACTCGGGCCAGGCAGTTGTTTTCCGGCGCAAATTCCATTGTTCGATGGCAGCGCCGCCTTTTCTGTTCCGGGACGTTGAGCTTGTCAATGCCCAAATGGATTTCCAGCCCGCTTCGCCGCATCCGCCAACCTGGCCGGGCCATCTTCCGGAGAGAAAACGCAAACGCGTATCTGGCCGAAGCTAAGATCCAAGGGAACGCGCGAAAATCACAATTGAGCCTGCATCCTTGCGAATTACAATTACAAGGTCCATGTCGCGAAAATCCAGAAAAACAAAATGACATGCTTCGCAAACGGCCCCTTCGGCGCCGCGGAAAGCGGCGAAGGCGCCGGCGGTTCGCCGCCAGCGGGATCCTGAGATGAACATCACCTTGCGCCACACCCCGCCCGAGTTTGAAAAGATGTCCGGGGTGCTGCTTAAATTTGCCGAACCGCTCCTGGATCGCTCCGCGCCGATCGACGAATTACGGGGCGCCCTGCATTTCGCGATGCTCATCTGGAATTATTCGTTGCTTCCGGCAGAGGCACGGGAACGGGGGTTGCCCAAAGGATTCACGAAGGATTTATGGCAAGAAACTGTGGCTCAGCAGCTTCTGGAACGCAAAGCTCAGCTTTTTCCCAATAACCGGCGGATGCTCTGTGACCTCCAAGTTTTCAAGGACGACGGTCATTTGCGCGTCAGCGTCGTCTCTTTGGCGCCACCGGAATCGCCTCGTGACGAAATCCGGTAGAACACACGGTCACACCACGGGCACACCGCGGGCACAGCGAAAAGGCGGGCACGGCGCAAGAGTTCACACGGCGAACACGGCGAGCCACGGCGAACACGGCGGGAAGAGGAATTACAAGCTTGACAGGGGCAGCGTTCTACCACGATTGCCCCGACACCCGACACCCGACACCCGACACCCGTTACCCGTTACCCGTTACCCGTTACCCGTCCGCCCGGACCTTGATCTCAGCCCGTCCGGGCACGATTGTGCCCGTATGCGGGAGCATTTCCGCCAACCCTTCTACCAGCTTTTCGGCGCCTTCTTGTGCCTCGCCAGTACCGGCCCGGG
>JAFBAP010000123.1 GCA_019247695.1 Verrucomicrobiota bacterium
TCGGTTGGGGCGCCGGCTCGCAAATCATGGGTCGCGGAGCCTCTTTAACCACGGTGGTCCCCCATGTTGAAACGGGTTCCTATTCACCGGGTCGGTAGTCGCCCGATCCTATTCCTTGGCGCGGACCGCACCCTGGTCATGATGCTCCTGATCGGGTGCGTGACGCTGGTGATGAGTTGGCACCCAGCGGCCATGCTGGCGGCTTGCGTGGCCTTTCCCCTCGGGCTGTTTTTCCTCCGTCAGATGACCAAAGCGGACCCGCTCCTTTGGAAAGTGTGCCGGAATTACTGGCGTTATAACCAGACTTTTGGGCGGTACCAACGTTACTACCCGGCTCGCTCGACGCCGTTTCGAAAGGACTTGAGCGGCCCGACCTCGGCCTACCGCCGGAAGTTTATCAAAACCCTCTTCACATAATGAACCCTTTGATTCCCGTCCTTTTTGCCCTCGTCGGCTTGGCCTTCCTGGCGCTGCTGCTCTGCCGCACCTTGGAGCTTAACCGGTCGGTGTCTTTGAGACGCCACCGATCCACGGTGGCGGGCCTTTGCGACCTGATCAATTACGCCGCGGTGGCGGCCGATGGCGTGGTCATTGGTAAGAGCGGCTGCTTGATTGCCGGGTGGCGTTACCACGCGCCCGACAATGCCAGCAGCACGTACGAGGAACGCAACGCCCTGGCCGCGCGCCTCAACCACGCCTTGGCGGGCATGATGGGCTCCGGTTGGTGTTGGCACGTCGACGCGATCCGCCGGCCCGCTGCCGGTTACCCGTCGCCCGAACGGTCCCATTTTCCGGACCCGGTTACGGAGGCCATTGACCAGGAGCGCCGTCGGTTCTTCGGGGCTTTGGGCAACCTGTACGAAACCGAACTCGTCCTGACGGTGACGTATCAGCCACCGGCGAAGGTCGTCCGTCGCCTGGCCGAGTGGATGTATGACGATGACCGGCCCAAAGCCGACGCCGAGCAAGAAGCCGAGGATGTCCTGGCCCGATTCTGTCGGGACGTCGATGCGCTCGAAGATCGGCTCTCGTCGGTGTTCCGCCTGGAGCGGCTCAAGGCACGAACCGAAGTTGAGGAGGACGGCGAACCGGTCGTCTACGACGACCTTTTGGCGCACTTGCAGCGGTGCCTGACCGGATTGAACCACCCGATCCGTCTGCCGCGAACCCCGGTCCTGTTGGACGCGCTGCTCGGCGGCCAGGACCTCTGGGGCGACATCGTGCCCCAGGTCGGGCTCCATTACGTCCAGTGCGTATCCATCGACGGCTTTCCCTCCGAGTCTTACCCCGGCATCCTGACCGCGCTCTCGGAGTTGTCGATCGGCTACCGGTGGAACACCCGGTTTCTTTTTCTGGACCGGAGCGCCGCCGACAGCCACCTCGAGAAGGTCCGCCGAAAATGGGACCAGCTGGTGGTGCCGTTCCTGGCCAAGATCCTGCGGTACGCCACGCGTAACCTGAACCGAAATGCCGCGGCGATGGCCGAGGAGGCGCACCAGGCCAAGGCCATCGTCGATTCTCAGGAGGTGGTTGGGGGCTATTACACCGCCAACGTGGTGCTGATGCACGAGGACCGCGGGGCTTTGGACGAGGCGGCGCGGGCCGTCTACCGGGCGATCCATAACTTGGGGTTCTCGGCCCGGATTGAGGCCGTGAATAACTTAGATGCTTTCTTCGGCACCCTGCCGGGCCACGTTGAAGAAAACGAGCGCCGGCCGCTCCTGCACTCGCTCAACCTTGCGCACCTGCTGCCGGTGGCGGGCGTCTGGACCGGGCAGGAAAGCTGCCCGTGCCCGTTCTACCCGCCCAATAGCCCGCCGCTCTTGCACGGGGTCACCAGCGGCGATACCCCTTTTCGGCTCAACCTGCACGTCGGCGACGTGGCGGCCGCGTTCATTGCCGGGTCGATGGGTACCGGTAAGAGCACGCTGCTGGCAACGTTGGGGGCGCAGCTTCGTAGGTACCGAAACATGTCCCTTTTCTGTTTCGATAAGGGGATGTCGATGTACACCTTGTGTAAGGCAGCCGGCGGCCAGCATTACCACGTCGCAGGTGACGACGCCCGGTTGGCGTTTTGCCCCTTGCAGCATCTCGGGACGGACACCGACCGGGCCTGGGCGGTCGATTGGATCGAGAAGATCGTTAACCTGAACAACGAGAACGATCCGGTCACGCCTAAGGAGCGCAACGAGATTGCCCGCTCCATTGAGAGCATGCACCGCAATGGGCACCGAACCCTCTCGAATTTCGTGTTGACGGTTCAGGTCGAACGGATTCGAGAGACCCTGAGAGAGTACACCATCGAAGGCAGTTTTGGACGGGTCTTCGACGCTGAGGAAGATGGGCTTCAGGGCTTGGGCAACTACGTTTGCTTTGAAGTCGAGGAATTGATGGGCCTCGCCCCCAAATACTCGTTACCGATCCTCTGGTACTTGTTTCGGCGCATTGAGCGGTCGTTGAAAGGCCAGCCGGCGGCCATCATCATGGACGAAGCCTGGCTCTTGCTCGACCACCCCCTGTTTAGGGAGAAGGTTCGCGAGTGGCTCAAGACCAAGCGAAAGCAGAACTGCGCAGTCGTTATGGCGACGCAAAGCCTCACCGACATCCCGGAGAGCTTGCTTTCCGTTATTAACCAGGAGTGCCTGACCAAAATTTTTCTCCCCAACGCGAATGCCCTCCAGGAGGATCAGGCCGCCCTCTACCGTCGCTTCGGGCTTAATGACCGGCAGATCGAGCTGCTGGCTGGTTCCAGGCCAAAGCGGGATTACTACTACACCAGCCCCTCCGGACGGCGGCTCTTCAGCCTGGAGCTTGGCCCGTTGGCGCTCGCCTTTGTGGCCCTAAGCGACAAGGAAACCGTTGCGGAAGTGCAGCGCCTGGAACGCGCGTTTGGCAATGGCTGGGTGGAGGAATGGCTTTCCCGGCGGGAGCTGTCGCTAGCCGACTACCTTCCGGAAGAATCGGAAACTAACCAAGAAAAGGTTGCCGCTTGAAAGACGAACGAACTAACGAAACCTCCGTAAGGGGCAACGGTGAAACGCCCTACCTCGATGCGCGCAAGATCCTGCGCGACGAGAATGCCCGCGCCCGCGCGGGCGAGCGCGCTTGGCAACTGGTGGCGTGCGGCGCCCTGTTGATCGCCCTGGCGGCGGTGGGCGGCATTGCCTGGATCGGCAGCCAATCGAAGGTTGTGCCCTACGTGGTTGTAACCGATCGCCTTGCCACCCTGTTGGCATTCGGTCCTGCCGATAAGGCCGCATCCCCCGAGAGGGGGGCCGTGCGCGCCTGGGTCTTAAACTTCATCCATTGGACCCGCACCGTGACGCCGGACGCGGCCCTGCAGTGGGATTTTGTCCACGGGGCGTACTCGATGGTTAAGGGTAAAGATCCGGCCTATCAAGAGCTGGTCGGCGGTTGGTACGAGGCCAGCAAGGCTTCGCGGCCGAACGTCCGCGCCGAGAAGGTGATCGTCCACGTGGAGAGCCCTTTCGCGTTGCCGGTGTCCGCGGACACCTGGCAGGTAACGTGGACGGAACAGGAGGAGGACCGCGACGGGCGCCTGATCCGGCGGTTCCCCATGCGGGCGATCGTTACCGTCTACGCGGCGCCTCCGGATAATGCCACCCCGGAGGCGATGCGGTTCAACCCGTTTGGCGTCTACGTCAAAACGTTTACCTGGTCCCAAACGCCCCAATAAATTGTTAGTTATATGAGACAACCGCACAGTTACCTTTGCCTCGTCGGCGCGGCGGCCTTGGTCCTCACCCGGCCCGCCGTCGATGCGGCTCAAGAAGCGCAGCCTTCCCCTTCGCCCTCCCCGAGCCCGAGCCCGATGGAGTCGACCTTGCCGGACCTGGGCGGGACTAACCCAGAGCTCAACTACCAGGAAGCCGCCGGTGTTCAGATCACCGCTGCTTGGCAGGCGAAATCGGCCGAGGCCATGGTACCCGAGCCCGGCCCGGACGGCGCGGTACGGTTCAAATACGGCCAGTGCATGCCCCAGGTGGTCACCGGGATGTTCCAGCAGACCGACCTCGAGTTTGAGCCGGGCGAGTCCTTTAAAATCGAGGACGTCCACATCGGCGACCCGAAGCGCTGGGTGGTGGAAATGTCGTCCAGCGGCCAAGAGGGCGATTCTCCGATTCAGCACCTCTTCATTCAGCCGTTGTTTGTCGGCATCTACACCACGCTGGACGTGACGACCTCCCGGCGCACGTACCGCTTCTTTTTGGTCTCGCACCGGGATCGCTTTATGCACCACGTCAGCTTCGTCTATGAGGGCAAGCCGAAAGCCGCGGAGGGGACTAGCCGTCCAGGCGTAACGCCGGTAAGCGCGCCGGGGATGCCGCAAAGCGGCGACCGTTCAGGCGCAGCGCCTGACCCCACGCCGGCGCCAGCGGCTAGCGTGCAGGTCGCTTATGTGGAAGTTAAGCCTAAGACGAGACGCATTCGCGTGCACACTCAACTGGAGGGCAAGGGCGAGGCGCTCGAGAAAGTCCCTCACGGCGGGGGGTACCGAATCGTTGGCGACGCCCCCTGGCGGCCGGTGCAGGCTTACACCGAAAACGGTCACACGTACATCGAGATGCCCCCCGGAATGGGTGACCACGACGCCCCTGTGCTCTACCGCTTACGCAAGAGCGGTTGGTTCCACACGGCCAAAGACATCGTGCCTTACCGCGTGCACGGGCATTGGTACGTGGCCGACGAGGTGATTGACAAAGGATTGCTGACGGTGGGCGCGGGCGGCGGGGCTAAATCGGTGACGGTCATCCGCACCTCGGGAGGTAACGGCTTATGAGGGGGTTTTTCACGCGTTCTACCACCCCGGCGAACCCACTGAACGGCCAAACCTCGCCGCAGGGTTTGCGGCAAGGGCGGCGCTTGAGCAACCGCGGGCGCGTCATCGCCGGCGCGGCGGGAGCCGGGTTCCTCGTGTTGATTGGCCTGTCGAGCAACGGCCCCAAAAAGGATGCCCCGGCGACGGCCCAGGACGATCACGGCACCAGCTCCTTCAGCTTAGCCGACGAGGTGTCCGGCCAAAGGGGTGCGGGCATCATCCCGCCGGCCACCCCGAACCCGACACCTCAAGCGTCGCCCTTCGCCACCCCGGCGCCGTTTACGACGCCGGCGGCTTCCCCCACCCCGGACGAGGAAACCAAGCGGCTCAAGGATGCCTATTTCGCGGCCTTGAACGCCCGCAGCGGTGTCCAGGGCCAGGGGTTCCAGCAAATGCTTCAGGATGAGCCCCGCAAGCTGACGCCGCAGCAGTTAGCGGTGCTGCGCAAAGCCGACCCGAACAACTTGGGCAACCCGAACGCCGTTCGGGCCTACCAGGAGGATCAGGTGCCTGTAGCGCCGGCGGTCCCGGTTTACCCGCAAGGTGGACCTTCCGGCGGCAATGTTGGGTCCGAGCTATCCGGTTACAACGGCAACGCGAACCGATGGGCGATTAATACGACCGTGCAGCGGCCGGCCACGCCTTACGTGATCGAGCCGGGCTGGACGATTAGCGCGGCGCTCGAGTCGCCCATCAACTCGGAGCTGCCCGGCATGATCACGGCCCGGGTCACCCGAAACGTTTACGACACGCCCAGCGGGCGTTGGCTTTTGGTCCCGCAGGGCAGCATGCTGGTGGGCGAGTACGATCGAAAAATCGAATACGGGCAATCGCGCGTGTTCGTGGCTTGGACCCGCCTGAATTTTCCCGACGGCACTTGGCTGGACATTGGGGCAA
>JAFBAP010000124.1 GCA_019247695.1 Verrucomicrobiota bacterium
CAGATCGCGGCGATCAGCGCATCTGAAGTAACGCTCAAATGCACCAGGTCTGCAGAGTGGTCGGCATGCAACGAAACGCGCAGCTGTTCGGCGAGGGTGTTCACGCCTGCAGCGAGGGATTCGGCCAGATCACCGGCACTTCGGGGAACCGGTTCATCCCACGACGTCCGGAAGTCATTCCACTTGTGTGACCAATCTACCTCAGCAGGCGACGCCGGAGGAGGAGAGCCGATCGGCGGCTCTGCCGGTACCTTGATCCGCGGCAGTTCGCCTGTGCACCGGCTACCCTTCCAGGCCTCGTAACAAGCGTCCAGGATCGCGCGCGGGCGCAGCCCTTGAAGTTTCGCGAGCTCCTGACGGGAGAAGGGAGACAGGCGGTCTTCATCCGTGCCGGCCGAAACACCGCTATCGGCGTACAACACCTCCAGCCTCTTCCGAACGAGCGCAACAACCTCCTCGGCCGTGCGCTCGGTTTTCAACCACCCAGGCTTCGGATTGTTTTCGAGCCGGTCGATGTCGGAGTGCTTCAAGTGAGCGCGCAGGGTGCTGTAATAATCTTCCAGGCATGCCACCACGACCACCAGTCCCGGGTGATTTTCCACGAGGGACCGCAGGATCGACACCAACTCCGGGAAACGCTGTTGCTGGGGCGCATTGAGGTCATACAGGTCCTCGAGCTGGTCGATGCACAGCACGAACGCGCTCCCCTGCGTGCTGCCGAACTCGCGAACGGCGCGCAAGAGCCAGTCCAACAGAATTTCCGGTTCGCCAATGCCGCTGAGGCCGTGCGGGGAACAGAGCCAGCGGAGGTCCTCCACGCCTAACGGATCCCCGCGGAGGTACTTCGTTGCCGCACTGACTGCATTGCCGTCACGGCGTTGCAAGGCGAGGAGTGCAGTGACGAAATCCCCGTGCAACGTTTTGGATGCGCCGGACCGTTTAAGGTCGTCGAGCAACCGGGCCCGGATACTCCGGAGCGGCTCGCTGTAATCTTCATGGTTACGCAGCGCCTCACGTTCTGCCGGTGGGATGCCGGGCCACTCGACTAACCGGTCCGACAAACGCATCAGGCCGGAGCTGCCATCGAGCGCACCGAATCGATCCAGGCAATCTATGATTCTTCGCAACAAGTACTTGCGCAGGGGTAATTCAGTCGACATCTGCGCATAGGCAAAATACCCGGCGCTGCGCCGTTCGACTTCGCGACGGAAAGCGCCCATAAGGTGGGTTTTGCCCGACCCGGCGTTGCCCTGGAGTAAGAATATGCGGCCGCGCCGTTCACCCCGCGCACCGTCAGCAGCGACCTCAATGAGATCAGAGAAAACCTGCCGCGCCTCGGCGTGGATCGATTCTTCGTCGTAAGGATCGTTTGACCATACGTCCTGAGGATAGGCGATCGAGCCGAAGGCTTCGCCGCCGGTTTTTGACGTGAATACATTCCATCGCGCGTCTTCCCAATGGTTAGGATTCATGGATGTTCGTTGCGCTCGATACTGATAAAATGAAAAACTTCGTCCCCGTACTTTGTCTCTGCCGTCGCGAGGTCCGCGGGATTGAGGGTGACGGCGAAATCGGCCCGGGTAAGTCCGATTTGTCCGGCTTGCAGGGCTTCAAGCAGGCGCTGCTTGAACTGGGCGAGGTCAAGCGCGCTGCCGGTCCCCACCTGCCACGCCTCCCATGCGCGATGGATGAACAGTTTGCGGGGGCCAAACCATCCGTCCCCGGCAGTTTGCGCGGTGCGCTTTACCTGTTCGACAAAGTCCGGCAACGGCAAGTCATTGGAAGGGGTAGCGGGATTTGCGGGTTCGGTCTGCGCAGGATCTGCCTCGGCAAAACCGCGGTTGAGCAATTCGCGCCACAGGGTTTCCGGTTTGCCGTTTTCCGCTCCCAGCGCCGCTGCAGCCACGCGTTCGGCAATCCCGGCCGGTGTGGCGCTGGCGTGAAACGCCTCACCTAACCGGATGGCAAGGAAGTAGCCGGCGAGCGTGTTGTTTCCGGCGAGACTTATGGCGATACGCGGCTCAACGTTCAAGACATGAACGGCGGCAAGCATTCGCGCGGCCTTTTGCTTCCAACCTTGCCCGCGCATCGACAGGCCGCTTAACCGCTCGCGGACGGTATTCTGTCCGGCGGACGACAATCGCCACCGCGAAGAACGTTGTCCTTTGCTGCGGGGAAGTTGTTCGACTAACCCGAGTTCTCTCAGGCGCGTCAGGACCGATGCAAAGTTTTTCCCTTTGGCGCCCGGCGTCTTGTCCCATTGTTTACTTACCGCTTGGGAGGTGACGCCGGGCTCTTTATCGCCAACCAGCGCTACCAGCGCCAGTTCATCCACCATGCTTAGCTCATTCATTGCTTTTGGTCAGGCATTCGCGCGGCCTCGAGCCGCGCCAGTCGTTCTTCGATGCGATGCAGCACCGTTTCCAAATCGCTGACGATGTCCTCAGCGAGGAACCGTATCACGAACCATCCGTGCGCCTGGAGCAACTCGTCCTTGCGCCGGTCGCGCCGGTAACCCGCCTGATCGCGAAAGTGATGGTAGCCATCGATCTCGACTACCAACCGGGCTTGCGTCGCCGTCAGGTCGCCCTCGGCCGGACGCGGTCCAAAGGAAAAGTCGAGCGGCGCATTCAGCCGGAACTTCTTCCGGGTAGCCGGCCGGGCATCGAGCACCGCGAACAGGAGGGCTTCCGCGGCGCTCCGGGCCTGACTGGCCGCAGCGTCATCATTGCTCCTCGCCGGCACGACGGTGCGGGCATGATCGAGCAAGGCCACCGCCTCGGGGACGTGCGCACGAAGAAATTGCTCCGTTTTTGCGGCGTGACCGCCCGCGGCCTGGCCAGCATCGGTGTCAGATCCGAACGCTTCGGCTGCCCGCCACCGGGTTGCGCAACGATCCCAGGACGGTTGTTCCGTGATAAATCTTTGCCAGACGGTGGGCGTGACCTGCAACGCAACCGGGAATCCGGCAGACGCCAGTTGGTCTCCCGCGCTTAAAACAGCGGCCTCCGACCCGCCGGCGGCATCAAGGACGAAGGCGGGCAGCAACTCCGGCGGCGGCCCCACGGCAGCCCACGCGAGCCAGGCATTGAGGTTATGAAGGCCATGCGCGGGGGTCCAATTCAGCACGGCTGCGCAGAGTCGAGCCGGCCTGGAGTCGTGGCCTGCAGTTGCGAACAGACGGGCTGCAAACACCGAACGCAACGGCCTCGAGGCGTCGCGCGCACTTGCCGGGGTCATATCGAGTTCCGATGCAACCCATCCCGCGCAGAGCGCCCGGGCTTCAGGCGACGCGAGCGTCCGTTGCAACCACGCACCGGCCTCGGTCCGGTTATCCGGGATCCCACGAAAGCACGGCCGCCCGCGCTGCCGGTCCAGCCACCGGTGTTCGCCGGCTTGGTCGAGGAGGACCGCCCTTAAATTGTGGTTAGCGACAGAAACCAGCTGCACCGGGGTACGACAATCGGTCAGACAACGTAACAGGCGGAATCAATTCTGGAGTAGGCAACCCCAAGGGAGGTAATCGTCCGCTGGCCCCGCGAAGCGGTCGGTCCAAGTTCGATAAATAGGACTTGGTCATGTTCGTGATTAATAATCTCGTGCAGTGCGCGCTCGAATTTTATCCGGTCGGCATCGGTCAGGTCACATTCGAAAACGGAGAGCTGTAAGTGAGCACCGAACTTTTTGCAAGTCTCAAAAACCTTACGAAGCCGCTTTGGCTCGCGCACATCATAGCTTACAATGTACGTTGTCCGCATAACCCTTCAAATTCATTGTTGGATAACGGACAAATCAGCGGGTGGTAAAGGGAACATAATGGGCCAGTTCTCCCGTTAACGCCCGTGCCAGGAGCCGGAATTGGAGTTCGAAGGCCCTCCGGTAGCATACTTGGTAATCAAAGACCGGATGCCGGATCGTGGAGTTGAGCCGTTTTTCGTACACCTCGAAAAACACCTTACGTCCGGCCGGCGTCAGGTTGACGGCGTTACCGGCCCGCACAAAATCACGCGATGTTACCGAACCGTTGTTGATCGCAGTCAAGACCGCCGAGTCGGCGACGACGGCGCGAAATTCCTCCATCAGATCGAGCGCGAGCGCCGCCCGCCCGCACCGCGGTTGATGGTAAAAACCAACGTAAGGATCGAACCCGACCGTGTACGCTGCGATGGTGAAGTCTTTCGCCAGTAAACTGTACGCCAGAGATAGCAGCGCGTTGACGGGATCACGCGGCGGGCGCCGGTTACGCGTGCGGAAGTCGAACGTCAGTTCCGGGGCCGCGGAGTGCTCGTCATCAGCTGTCCGCCGGGGTTTAACCATGCCGCCGAAGTGCTCGAAATAGAGAGCCGCGGCAGCCCCTTCGACCCCGAGCAGCGCATCAAGGCTGTCCGCACGGTCGACATCGGCCTGGGCCTGTTGAAGGCGGCGCAGGACCGCCTCGGGCGGGTCGACGTGATTGCGCATCAGGAGCGTGCGCTGGTTACGGATCTTGCCCGCCACCATGCGTCGGGCCAGTGCCCGGCAGGTCACCGGATCGTCAGCGGCACGAAACTGCGCGATTCGAGTCATCACATTGGTCAAACTGTGTCCCCGAGCTATCGCGTAAAAGAAACCGCCGGTTGAGAAGTAGGTGATGGGGATGCCCGCCCCGCACAGGGCCTGGATCGTCTGGGTTGAGATCTGGATATTCCCGAACACGGCCAGGTGATTGACGTCCGTGATACGGATTTCCTGGATCACTTTGTCCTTTTCCTTGGCGATGAGGCGGCCCTGGCGCAGGCCGACGGTCATGCCGGGCGTGTTCAGGTACACGGCCCGGCGATCGTCCTGTGCGGCGATGAGCCGGCGCAACTCACCATTGTCCGAGCGACTTCCCGGGCGCGTTCTGCTGCGCGGAAGCTTTTCTCTGGGAAACGGTATCGGTGCATCATCGCCGTGCCCTGCCCGCGCCAGGCTGCCGGGTGGACGTGGGGGTGGTTTGTATCCCGGTTCAGCCGGCATGTCCCCTCGCCCCGTTGCCGTCGTGCCTTCATCGTTTGCACCGGGGCCGCCTGGGCCAGCTGCCGGCGTGGGTTCGCCAGACCCGATGACTTCGCGCAGCCAGTTTGTTTCATCGGGCAGACAGATGGGCGCCAAAGAACACCGGGGACATTTGGGGGAGTTTTCCAAAGGGGGCGGACGCGGTCCGGAAGCGCATTGCCGGGCACCGAGAACTTGTTCTTCGATCCAGCGCTCCAATTCGCCTGTCCAGGCCAGGCGAACGCGCTGCCGCGTCTCCCGATAGTAGAGAATGCCAACGTCGCAGGAATAACCATTCTCACGCAGGATTAACATCTGCAGCCCAAGTTGGACCCGGTCTGCATCCCAGATTTCGATCCCGTCATCCGTTTGTCGTGGGCGCCCCGATTTGTATTCGACGGGTGCGGCTGTACTCTGTCCGTCCCCGTCCACCTGCAGCTCGACCAGATCGAGCTTCGCGCTGACGCCAAGCCGGTCGGACCCGAGTTGAACCGATCGCGAATGAATCGTTTCCGAAGGGTTCTTCTCGCCGTCCGGCTGGTGATCAGCCTCACCACCGGTAATTTGCCGGCTCGGGTCCGAGCTTTCCGGCTTCGGCAAAGCGCCCGACCCTTGATCCACGCGCCGGTGATCTGAATCGCCCCGCAACGTGTCTGCACTGGGGACGAAAATACCATCCACAAACTCGTAATAAAACAGGCGCGGACAATACACGAACTCGTTGACCATCCGCGCCGCTAAAACCTCCCGACCTACAACCACATCCTTACCCTCCGCCACGTTGAGGGGCGCACTCTAAGCAGCTGTTTTGATCAAAGCGAGCGAAAAAGTGAGGTGGTTATCACCCGAAAGTAGTATGTATGGCCGGCCGTTGCCGCCAAGGAATGCGCAGTGTAAGGAGGGTTGGACGAATGGGATCGGGATTTTTGCTCTGCTCATTTTTGCCAGCGCCGCTCTATCGGCGCCGCGGTGGATTCAGCCGATGCTGATGAACGCCGACTGTTCTGCTTGCCCCGGGCCGGGGTACCGGGATAAACTCATGTAAAGATGCCCGCCACACACCGCCTTGGGGAGGTTCTTTGACAATTCGGCGCGCGAGCGGTCCGGTGATGCGCGCCGTCGCCGGACCGCTCGCGACCCTTGATAATGAACAACATACGACAGACATCCCAGCCCGGCACGGCCACCGGCAAGTGGGCTACGCGGGCCAATTGGATACCGCTCGCAAACATCCGCATCAATCACTCCAGCCCAAGAGGTTACGAAGCGTCCGTTTCCGCACTGTAAGAAGTGCGGCTCCATTGAAGCCAGCAACGACGGGTAGCAGGGCAGCGCCATCAGCGCGTGTTTCCGCACTGTAAGAAGTGCGGCTCCATTGAAGCTGACTCCAGCGACCGCCAGAAGCTGAAAATCACCGCGAGTTTCCGCACTGTAAGAAGTGCGGCTCCATTGA
>JAFBAP010000125.1 GCA_019247695.1 Verrucomicrobiota bacterium
TAGCAGGTGGAAGTGGTTGGGCAGCAGGGCGTAGGTCAGCACGGGGATACCGCAGAAGGTGGCCAGCCGGTGCAGCAGGCCCACGAAGTGCTCGGCTTCGGGCGAGCCGGGCCCGGCGCCCTCAAAGAGGCGCTGGGCGTTGGTGACGCGCGAGAAGCAATGGTAGAAGCAGGGGTGGGCGGAGCCGAGGCGGCGGGGCTGGCGCATGGGGCGGCTGAATTTCTAACATATTAAAATCCAGTTTCAATTAATTTTTCCTCTGCGACGTTCAGCCGGGGCCGACTGTGTGCAGGCGCAGTCCGCGCGTTGGGCCGGTGAAAGGACCCACTGACCCAACGTCCCTTCGAAACGGGAGCCCGCAGGGTCCCCGGGACGTGCGCTATCGCTCCTGCATCGCCGAGCAAAGGACGGACGAATCCGGGTCTATTCGAAAATAATTTATAAAAATTACAGCAGATATAGTTGCGCCGGTGCTCAGCCTAACACCTCAGAGCAATGTAATTCAATTACGAAGCGCGATTTTGTATAAGAAGATATGCCTTCTCCTTTTCTGTTTGCGACGGGCGTGGAAAACAGCTGTCCCACGATCCGGAACGGACGAGTGCGCATGGATGAGCTTGAAAAATGCGGCCATTATACCCACTGGCGTGAGGACTTTGACTGCGTCTGCCAGCTCGGTATTCGGTACCTGCGCTACGGCCCGCCCTTGCACCGCACGTACTTGGCGCCAAATCGGTTTGACTGGAGCTTCGCCGACACGACGTTCGCTGAACTCTCGAGACGCGGTATCACGCCGATCGTCGATCTGTGCCACTTCGGGGTGCCGGACTGGATCGAGAATTTTCAAAACCCTGACTTCCCCGAGTTGTTCGCCGATTATGCCGCTGCCTTCGCCCGGCGGTTTCCGTGGGTACAGCTTTACACGCCGGTCAATGAGCTGTACATCAGCGCCCTCTTTAGCGCTCGTTATGGCTGGTGGAATGAGCAACTGACCAGCGATCGCGGCTTTGTCACAGCGCTCAAGCACGTGGTCAAAGCCAACGTGCTAGCGATGCACGCGATTGTGCGGCAGCGCGAGGATGCCCTCTTTATCCAGAGCGAGTCGAGTGAACATTTTCACCCGGACGATCCGTGCGCCCTGAAACGGGCTGCCACGCGAAACGCCGAACGTTTCTTGTCCCTGGACCTGAACTACGGCCGGCCGGTAAGTCCCGAGATGTACGAGTTTCTCCTCGACAACGGCCTGACGCAGCAGGAATACCGCTTCTTTCTCGAACAAGACCTCCAGCGCCACTGCATCATGGGCAACGACTATTACGTCACCAATGAGCACTGGGTGTCGCACGACGGCCGCACCCGGCGCGCCGGGGAAGTGTTCGGTTACGGCGATATCACCCGCCAATACCATGAGCGTTACGGCTTGCCGGTGATGCACACCGAAACCAATTTCTGGGAAGGCCCGCAGGGCGACGAGGCGGTCCAGTGGCTCTGGAAACAGTGGGCCAACGTGCTGCGGCTGCGCAATGACGGGGTCCCGATGCTGGGATTTACCTGGTACTCAATCACCGACCAGGTCGATTGGCAACATGCGCTGCGCGAAGATCGTGGGGATCTGACGCCAGTCGGGCTGTTCGACCTGGACCGCCGGATTCGACCGGTGGGAGAGGCCTACCGCCGGCTGATCGCCACGTGGGGCGAAGTGCTTCCCGTCCAGGATGTCTGCCTGCCCATCCCCGTCGAGCCGGTGGAACCCGAGTGGACCCTGCTCGAAGCCACAGCCTAGTAGATTCGTGTTTCCGGGTTAGCGCACCAGATGAGAGCCGGCCATTGTACCTGGCGAGACATTACGGCCCTCGAGGAGGTGGGTGGCTCTCCAATGACCTGCCTGACCGGAACAAAAATTCTCTTGTAATGGGATCTTGTAGACCGGCCCACACCCCAAGGTAATGAACTCGACCTGCGATACGCGTAAGCGCTTTCGGCCCGATGGCAGCTTTGCCTGCAATAAATCCTTTTGAAACTGCTTGGTTCCCGCGATTTCTTCGGCGCCGCAAACCTTTCCGAGCCAGCCGGTTTGGAGAGTCCGGAAATATCCGAGCTGGTGACATTGCGGCAGCCCTCTATCCATGTAGCCGCCCGTCCGCGACCATGGTTTTTTGCGGCGACCCTGTACCCTCGGTGATTGTTGCCGATAACGCCATTAACACTCAAATGATGAACGGAACCTGCGCGGATCTTGGGCGCGATGGGGACCCGCTTGCTCCTGGGACATGACACAACGGCAGATAATTAGGGAGGCGTGGCGCCTGGCCAAACCTTATTGGGCGGGCGAAGAGAAGGGAGTGGCTTGGGGTCTGCTCCTCGCCGTGATAGGTCTCAACCTCAGCAATGTTTATATCAGCGTCCGGATGAATGAATGGAACAAGGCGTTCTACAACGCGTTCCAGAATTTCAGCACGCCCGAGCTCTTTCGGGAGTTTGGGGTCTTCTGCGTCCTGGTTATTTTCGCCATCTCTATCTCGGTTTACGCAGTCTATCTCAACCAAATGCTCTACCTGCGTTGGCGCCGCTGGCTGACCCGGAAACACCTCGCGGCCTGGCTCGACCAACGTGCCTATTATCAGCTGCAGCTTCTAAGCGAGACGGATAACCCCGACCAGCGTATCTCGGAGGATATCGGCCAATTCACGGCCTACTTGATGAGTCTGTCGGTCGGTCTGATTTCGTCCTTGGCCTCGTTCTCCTCATTTATGGCCATCCTCTGGGGCCTTTCCGGGGCTGCGGTAATCCCGCTCGGATCGTTGGGGATCGTACGCATTCCGGGTTTTCTGGTCTGGGCGGCATTGCTTTACGCCGGGATCGGAACCTGGATTACGGTCAGGATCGGCAGGCCGCTGGTGGCGTTAAATTATGATCGGCAGCGCTACGAAGCTGACTTCCGCTTCAGCCTCGTGCGCCTCCGCGAGAACGCAGAGCGCGTCGCAATCTACGGCGGCGAGCAGGTTGAACTCGGCGTCTTCAACCGGCGGTACCAGAGCATATTTGAGAATTTCTGGCGGATCATGAAAAGGCAAAGGGTTCTGGGCTGGTTTACTTCCGGCTATTCCCAGGTTGCGCCGATCTTTCCGATGGTCCTCATCGCGCCGCATTACTTTGCGAAAACGATCACGCTGGGCGGCCTGATGCAGGTGGTCAACGCCTTTACAAACGTTCATAGCTCACTCTCGTTTATTATCAGCAGCTACCCTGATATCGCCGCCTTGCAGGCTGTGACGGAGCGCCTGAGTAATTTTGACAAACGTTTGCTTGCGATCCGTGAGCAAATTGACCTGCAACCGCAAATCCTCATTCGCCGTCCCGATATGTCCGGCGGCGTTGCGGTCCGAGACCTGGACGTCGATCTCCCGTCCGATACGGCCCTCTTGCGTGGGGTGTCATTTGCGGTCGGTCCCGGACAGGCCCTCCTAATCACGGGTCCGGCTGGCGCTGGAAAAAGCACGCTTCTGCGGACGATCACGGGCCTGTGGCCTTTCTGCCGCGGCGAGGTCGAACTCGGCACCGGTTCAATCCTCTTTGTGCCCCAATCGCCTTATGTTCCGCTCGGCACCCTTGGCGCCACGCTGCTTTACCCGAGCGACGAGGCAAGCGGCGTGCCGGCTGCGCGCCTTCGGGCGGTGCTCGAGGAGGTCGGGCTCGGCGCCCTGGAAAAGGAACTTCATCGGGATCAGAACTGGTCGGGACGTCTCTCTGTCGGTGAGCAACAACGCCTGGCTTTTGCCCGCATTCTGCTTGCCGAGCCGGCCATCGTGCTTTTGGATGAAGCAACCTCGGCGCTCGACAGCCGGGCCGAATCGCAACTTTACAGCCTCTTGCGTAGTGCGCCCTGGCGTCCTACCGTCCTGAGCACAAGCCATCGAACAACCCTGCGCCGATTCCATGACAAGGTCCTGGATCTCGCCGCATTTGGTCCATCTCCAATCGAGTCCGCTGAGCGAAGTGAGCAGTTTACGATGCTCACCTTGGCCGAAAGCTCGCTCCAAAAGCCGGGTGAAGCGGTGCTGCAACGTTGAGGAGTAGCGGCGTAAATTCGGGTGCTACTCGGACAATAGCTCGGCGCCTTCCAATGCCAGTAAACGCGTTTTGGTGCGAACCCCGCCCGGCGCCGAAAACCCGGTCATTTTACCCTTCGCGCCTACGACCCGATGGCACGGCACCACGAGTGGCCACGGATTGCTCGCGAGCGCCACGCCCACGTCTCGTGGCCCCTCGGGACCAAGCGCAAGCGCGTCGGCAATCTGGCCGTAAGTACTTTTGAAGCCCGGTTTAATCGCCTGCGCCTGCCGATAAACGGTCTGTTGGAAAGCACTCACGCGTGACCAGTCCAGCGGCGTATCGGCGAAGTCCTGCAGTTTGCCCTCGAAATGCCTTTGCACCCGCGTGACGATCCGCTGCACCCACTCCGGCGGCGCCCCTCCCAAGGGTTTGGCGCCACTCTTCCATGTAAGGTGTTGTCGCGCGCGCGCGTCGGCCGCCTCGGGCAGCTGAAAGCCGCTAAGTCCGGTGTCGTTCCACGCGAGTCCGCAAACGCCGAAAGCGGTTGGAAACAGGATGTGGGGCATAACCAAAGATCAGAGTCAACGTTCGGCAGACAGAAACTTTCGCTGCAGCACGGCCAAACGCAAGGCCCGGGATGGCGTTTGGCACGGAACAAAACCTGACCTAACCTGAATTCATGCCATACCCAACTTCTCGAATCCATCGTGCTTGGGAACTCTTTGTCGCACTCGTGGCCGCTACAAAATCGGCTGCGAGCAACCGCTCCGGCCTCGAGAAGAGCGCCGGCCGGATCCCTGGGGCTTTTTTCCTCGAGAACCTGGCTCGCGAGGCCTACATCGCCGCAGACGCTTTCGAAACAGTCTCCCGGGACAGAATGCCTGAAGGGTACGGCGGCGCCGGGAGCGTCGCAAACGCTGCGCTCGATGTCCAAACTTCCGCTCAGCCTTCTGAAATGCCGACGGACACAGAATCCGCTCAGGAAATGATGGAGGCTTTCCAGAAAGCGGGGCAGGCCGTCGTTCGGGAAAAAACTGACCATGATTTCGGTTCGGAAACTTGATGACAAAACGTTCGAAGTGTCGGTGACGGCGGGCGATACAGCGACCCTCCACCGTGTGACCCTCCGGGGCGCGGACAGGGTGTACCTGGCGGGAACTGACACCGATGCCGAGCGCCTCATTGAGGAGAGTTTCCGTTTTCTGCTGGATCGGGAGCCCAACACGAGCATCTTGGGGCGCTTTGATCTCCCGGTGATCGGCCAGTACTTTCCGGAGTATGCCGGTGAGATGCAGCGCCGGTTCGGTATCCGCTGAACTGGGCGGCTAACGCGCTGTTTCCCGTTACCAGCAACCAGCGCGGCCGGATGCGTCGCGGCCTCAAAGCGTCACCATGACATCCGCACCGTTTAGGAGCGTCTGATAAACAACGCAGTACCCTTTGGTCAGCGCGAGCAATTTCTCTCGTTGAGCTGAGGTCGCGTCGGTGTCCAGGGAGATGTACAGCCGGATCTGCTTGAAGCCGACCGGCACATCCTTCGCGACCGCCAACGTGCCTCGAAAGTCGAGGTCGCCTTCGGCGACCAGGGTCCCGCCGCGCACCTCAATGCCCAGGGAGGTGGCGACGGCGCCAAGGGTTACGCCGGCGCAGGCGACCAGGGCTTGCAGCAGCATGTCCCCCGAGCACGCCGCCAAACCGGCGCCCCCCGTGGCGGGGTGCAGTCCAGCTTCAACCAGGGCACGGCCGGTTGCGATGCTGCACGTGACATTTTCCCCAACCGTTCCCTCGGCCCGGAGGGTCACCATCGCAGATTCGGGGTCGGCAACGTACTTTTGTTTGAGGGGTGCCTGCCGCGCTCGAAGTTGCTCGCGATCCATAAGGTTCACAGTGGAGGTTCAGACTGGACCGGTTCCCTTCAGGGGCGCGCTCCTGCCGACCACTTCGACGAGGTTCCGGATCGAGTCCAATGCCACCGGATCTTCCAATGTGCTCAGATCCCCGGTGGGGCGCCCTTCGGCTGCGGCGAGGATCGCGCGACGCAGGACCTTGCCGGATCGCGTTTTTGGCAAGGCGCCCACTATATAAACGGCTGAAGGCCGTGAGAAGGCGCCGAGTTCCTTTACTACGAGATCTCCGATCTGTTGTTGGATTTCCTCCGGACCTGCCGACGTGGCCGTGGAAGGTTTGAGAACCACGAAGCAGTGCACCACCTGTCCCTTAACGCTATCCTGAACACCCACGGCGGCGGCTTCAGCGACGGCAAGATGCCGGCAAATCGTTTCCTCAATCTCACGGGTGCCGAGCCGGTGGCCGGCCACGTTAATGACGTCGTCGGAGCGACCCAGGAGAAAGATGTAGCCGTCCTCGTCCTGGATCGCGTAGTCAAAGGTCGAATACAGCATCCTGTCTGGGAACCGGCCGCAGTAATGGCCGGAAAACATCTCGTCGTTGCGCCAGACCGTGGGCATGCAACCTGGGGGCAGGGGTAACTCCAGTGCCAGGAAGCCCTTTTCGCCCCGGGGCAGTTCAGTACCCGTGGCGGGCTCCACGATCTTCGTAGCATAACCGGGAGTGGCGACCCCGGGGGAACCCGGTTTGATTTTCGGTGCCTCGATCCCAGGCAGAAGGGTCAACACCGGCCAGCCGGTTTCCGTTTGCCAGTAGTTGTCGATGACGGGAATCTCCAGTGCGTTACTGATCCATTCCCAGGTGGGAACGTCGAGCGGTTCGCCCGCCAGGAACAACCGTTGGAGGGACGAGGTGTCATACCGCCGGAGAAGCCCCGGGTCCTGCCGCTTGAGGACCCGGATTGCGGTGGGTGACGTGAACATTACGGTGGCGCGGTATTTTTCGACGATCTTCCACCAGATCCCTCCGTCGGGGCGCACCGGGAGACCTTCATACAGAACCGTGTTCATGCCGTGGAGCAATGGACCATACACCCCAAAGGAATGGCCGACCGCCCAACCGATGTCCGCCGCCGTGAACATCGTTTCACCGGGAACGCCCGCGAAAATGTATTGCATGGCCAGGCTCAAAGCGACCGCATACCCGCCTGTATCTCGCGGGATACCTTTGGGCGTTGCCGTGGTTCCCGAGGTGTAAAGCAGGTAACTTAATTCGTTGCTTTCCAACCACACCGGGGGAACCACCTCGCCGGCATGTTTCGTACGCAGATCGGCGTACCGCACATCCCGTGGTGGAGTAAACGGCATGGTGCCGTCCAGCCCGCGGTCGCACACGACGACGCGCGCGGGCGGGAATTGCGCCCTCCGAATCGCGTCGTCAGCCAGTTGCTTGAGCGGAATCAATTTTCCGCCGCGCATCGCGGCATCCGCAGTGATCAAGAGTTTTGCTTCAGCATCGTCAATCCGGGTGGCGAGACTCGCCGGGGCAAACCCGGCGAAAACCACCGAATGGATGGCCCCCAGCCGTGCGCACGCCAGCATGGCAAAGAACGCCTCCGGAATCATCGGAAGATAGATGATCACCCGGTCACCACGCTTCACCCCGAGCCCCTGGAGCGCGCCTGCGAACGTTTGCACCTCCCGGTGCAAGTCGCGGTACGTATAGTTCTTTTCCTGGTCCACTTCAGTGGAGTAAAAAGAAAGCGCCGCCTGGTCACCCCGCTCCGGAACGTGGCGGTCCACGGCGTTATAACTCAGGTTGGTCGTTCCGCCCGAAAACCACTTTGCAAACGGTGGTCGTGAGAAGTCGCATGCCTGGCGGAACGGTGTCTGCCAGTGGATGGCCTGAGCCTGCTCAGTCCAGAACGCTTCCGGCTCGCTCAACGATCGCCGGATGAACTCGCGCGAAGGACTCGGCTTGCTCATAGGGGGGACGAACGACAGTTAACCAAGTGGCCAGCGTCCAGTCAATCCTGCGAATGGCGCCACGGTTCAGCCTCGCGGATCGACCTGTCCCTCATTCAAGGTTGGGAAGTCGCACGCTTTGGGTCTGTCCCTCGATTTGAATGGGGATCGACCTGTCCCTGTTTCTAGGTGGGGGAGTCGCACGTTTCGGGTCTGTCCCTCGATTTGAATGGGGATCGACCTGTCCCTGTTTCTAGGGGGGGAGTCGCACGTTTCGGGTCTGTCCCTCGTTTGGAATGTGCCGATTACGCCATGATCTAAACCTGTCCCCCTTTCTTAGCCGCTCGTTTGGAATGTGCCGACCACGCCATCATCTGGACCTGTCCCCCTTTCTTAGCCGCCGTGCGAAGGGTTGATTTACGGTGGCTGCAGCCATATTTTTGTATGGGTGAAAACGACGGTGGAGCTTGATGAAGAGAAGTTGCTGCGCTTGACATCCTCCCCGGCATGAATGCCGGAGATTCCTACGGGATTACGCTGCATGGCGTAACGCTTCGGCGGGTTCGTGCTTCGCCGAGGCTGCCACGGTTGCCCGTGGCCTTACGTCCTCTCCACACGCTAAAACGGCATGCCCTGCCGCTAAAATGTTTTGGGCTGCATTCAGGTCGGCGTTCTGAATGTAGCCGCACGCCACGCAAG
>JAFBAP010000126.1 GCA_019247695.1 Verrucomicrobiota bacterium
GGTGTAAGACTGATGCGGCTTTACCGGATGATCCCCCGCTCGCTGCTCTCGATGAATTCGATCAGCTGTTGCACCTCGGTGACCCCCTCGAGCGTCGCCCGCAATTCAGCCAACGCTTGCTTGGTGTTCAGGTTCGACCGGTACAGAATCCGATAAGCCTCTTTTATTGCCCGCACCGTTTCCGGGGCGAACCCATTTCGCTCCAACCCCACCTGGTTGATGCCGCGGATTACCGCAGGGTTTCCGTCTGCAATCATGAACGGCGGCACATCCTGGACGATCTTGGAACAGCCGCCCGTGATGGCGTGCCGGCCGATCCGGCAAAACTGGTGAACCGCCGTCAGGCCGCCAAGCACCGCGTGATTGTCCACGCGGACATGGCCCGCCAGGGTTCCGTTGTTTGAAAAGATGACGTGATCCGACACTTGGCAGTCGTGCGCGACATGCGCATAGGCCAGAAAATTGCCGAACGACCCGATGCGCGTCACCGCCCCGACCGCCGTGGCCCGGTTAACGGTCACAAATTCCCGGAAACAGTTCTGCTCGCCGATTTCCAGAAAAGTCGGCTCGCCCGCATATTTCAGATCCTGGCTTTGCTGGCCGATCGACGCGTATGCATGAAAACGGTTTCGCGGTCCGATCCTGGCGGGACCGCACAGGGTCACATGGTGTTGCAGCCAGCAACCATCACCGATTTCCACGCCGTCGCCGATCACGCAATAAGGTCCGATGGTGACCCCCTCGCCGATCCGGGCGCCGGGGTCGATGATCGCAGTCGGGTGAATGCTCATTGCGCTACGAACGCGAACATCAGGGTCCCTTCCGACGTCACTTCTCCATTAACCAGACAACGACACTGCGCCTTGCCGATATTGCCCTTGGCGCGAACCAGTTCCGCCTCAATAACCAGGTTGTCGCCAGGCAACACCGGTTTGCGGAACTTGACCCCATCCGCGCTCATAAAATAACCGATCCCGCTGGTGACCGAACTCTGTTTACGCAGTAAAATGCTGGCAACCTGCGCCATGGCTTCAACCTGCAGAACGCCCGGCATGACCGGGTGACCCGGAAAATGCCCCGGGAAAAATGGTTCATTGACCGTCACGGATTTGATCCCGACGCATTTATTCTCGCCTTCGAACGAGATGATCCGGTCAACCATCAGAAAAGGGTACCGGTGCGGCAACACCGCCATGATATCCTTCGCCTCCATCACCCCGGTACCGCGCGGGATCACCTGCGGTGGCGCCATTGCAAGAATATGTTCGTGACGCTTATGGATTGCCCGGGTGAGTTCGCTGTTTGCACCGTGCCCGGGTTTGATCGCGATGATGTGGCCGGCGATACGGCAGCCGGCCAGGAAGACGTCACCGATGATATCCAGGATCTTATGGCGCACGAACTCGTCCGGATAACGCAACGGTTCCTTGCCCATGACCGACTCGCCCCGGATCACGATTGCATTCTCCAGGCTGCCGCCCTTGATCAGCCCTTTGTCCAGTAACGGTTTGAGGTCCTCGTAAAAGACGAACGTGCGCGCCCGCGCAATCTCCTGCTCGTAGGTTTCGGGCGTGATTTCCAGGGAATGATACTGGGTGAAGCGCCCGGCCGGCCCCACCTGCGTGCAGGAAATCCGGAACCTGTCGTCCGGCACCAGCGTGAGGATTGAACCGCTTTTCGTTTCAACGTGGATCGGTTCACGCACTTCAAATACCCGGCGGATCGCCGGTTGCGCTTCGAGCCCGCATTTCTTGATCAACTCGACGTACGGAATGGCGCTCCCGTCGCCGATGGGCGGCTCATTCGCGTCCATCTCCACAATCGCGTTATCGATCCCCATCCCGTGCAATGCAGACAACACATGCTCGACGGTGTGCGCTTTCACGTTGCCTTCCGCGATCGTGGTGGCGCGTTCGACAAGTTTCACGTGATCGATCTTTGCCTCGACAATCGGCTCATCGGGCAGGTCAACCCGTTTGAACCGGATACCTTGATCGACCGGGGCCGGCCTCAACGTCAGGGTCACAGTAGCGCCCGTGTGCAAAGCCGTACCGCTCAGGCTGGCGCTTTTTGCCAAAGTATGCTGGTATGAAAAAGCCATCGGCAGGAGGCCCGGATTGTTACACGCCCCTCAGCAATCGGCAATCGGCAATCATCAGGGTTAAGGATCGTTTAATCATCAATCCGCGCTCAGCAGAGGCCGGGGTGCCCGACGACCGCTGCTTGATCATCGAGCCGCGGCACCCGTGTTCCCGGCCCCTTTCGGATCGTATCCCCTTCGATCCTGCCGTTCCGCAAGCGTATGACCCGGCCCGCCTGGGCCGCCACGTCCGGGCTGTGCGTCACCACCACCAGGGTGGCGAGACGCTGCTGGTGAATCGTGCCAAACAGGGCCATGATCCGGCTCGCGTTCACCTCATCAAGGTTTCCGGTCGGTTCGTCGGCCAGCAAAAGGCGCGGCTGATGCGCCAGCGCTCGCGCCACCGCCACCCGTTGCATTTCACCGCCGCTCAGCTGTGAGGTAAAATGGCCGGCGCGCTTTCCCAGATCGACGAGGTCAAGCAACTCGCGCGCCCGCTCCTCGGCCCGGCGCAGCGATTGGCCCTGTAACTGGAGCGGAAGCGCCACATTTTCCAACACGGTCAAAGTCGGTAACAGATTGAAAAACTGGAAGACGATCCCGAGTTTTTCCCGGCGATACTTCGTCAATTCCCTCTCGGACGCACTCCCGACCGCCACGCCGTCGACCCAGATCTCACCTTCGTCGGGCCGATCCAGGCCGCCGAGCAAGTGCATCAAAGTGCTCTTGCCCGACCCCGATTCACCGGTGATCGCCACGAATTCGCCGGCGCTGATGCCAAGGCTAATCCGGTCAAGCGCCACCACCAGATTGTCACCTTGCCGGTACCGCCGGCTGACTTGTTTGAATTCAACCATCGCAACTCATTTCTAACAAATACGCGCGCCGGACTCACCGCCACTGCGCCCACGAGCCTGCGCCGCCATTTTTCGGCCGCTTGTAAACTTTTGCGCGGTTTGCAGGGCTACCCTACCCTTGCAGGAGTGGATACCCCGCATTGGCCCGGCTCCTTGATCAAAACGCGTGCGGCGATCGGGTCATTCGGCAGGCGCGTCGTCTTCGAAGACGACGATTTTCTGGTCATCGATAAACCGCCTCACTGGATGGTTCACCCCACCAAACCGGGTGGACCTCCCACGGTCTGGGACGAATTACGCGAACTCCTTGCCTACGAACTGCTCGGAGGCGGCCAGGTCTCGTTTGTAAACCGGCTGGATCGCGAGACCAGCGGCCTGATCCTCGTCGCCAAGAACCGGGCCACCGCCCGCTGCCTTTCCCACCGGATTGAGCGGTCGGAAATTTCAAAGGTTTACCTGGCGATCTGTTGGGGAGAAGCACCCGCTCCAGCCTTCACCATCGACGCACCCATCCTGCGGCAGGGCCGCGTCCGGCCGAGCCGGATCTGGCTGAAACGATGCATCGATCCGGGCGGCGACCCGGCCGTGACGCATTGCCGCCGGCTCGCGGGCTGGATGGCTGACGGGCGATCGTTCAGCCTGATCGAAGCGCGTCCCCTGACCGGCCGCACCCACCAGATCCGGGTTCATTTGCAGTCGGCCGGTTTACCGATCGTGGGTGACAAGATTTACGGGCCGGATGAAAACCTGTACCTGGATTTCATCGAGACCGGGTGGACTCCGCGCCTCGCGGCCGAACTGTTACTGGATCGCCACGCCCTGCACGCCGGTGGGCTTGCCTTTACCCTCCACGGACAAAATTACGAATTTACCGCCCCGCTGCCTGCCGACTTACGAACCCTGCTTCGATAGGCAGCTTGTATCGGTTTGCGAGTCACTGTGAAAACGAAGACTAACACATGAAGCCCGAGGCAACCTGCATTACAAAGGTAACCATGATGCACTCTTTGGCGTCTGGATTCCTCTTAACCTGCGCGCTTTTGACCGGTGAAGCACGCGCGGCCGGCTTGCCCGCCGGCCCGCCGAACGACCGGCCACTTAAAGCGTTCGTTACCTCCGTTGGTGAGGACCGCCGCATCACTTTTCGGCTCTTCGCGCCCAATGCCAAAGCCGTCTCGGTCGTCTTCAAAAGGCTCGACCCGGCCGCGGCGGCGCCCATCCCGCTGGTGCGCAACCAGGATGGCGTCTGGAGCGTGACGGGCGACCCGGTCGAGCCAAACCTGTACGAGTACTACTTCGACGTCGACGGGTTTCGCACGATCGATCCGGGCACCAACTCTCCAAAGCCTCAGCGGCAGGTGAACACCAGCCTCATCCTTGTGCCCGGCAGCCTGCTGGACACTCGACGCGTCCCGCACGGTGACCTTCGCCTCGTCACCTTGCGTTCAAAGGCGCTCGATACCGAGCGGCAAATGTTCGTCTACACGCCCCCCGGCTACAGCGACGCTTCCGCTCACTTGCCCGTCCTTTACCTTTATCACGGCTTCGGGGACACCGTGGAATCCTGGGTCAAACAAGGCCGCGCCCCCCAGATCCTCGACAACCTTCTGGCTGCGGGACGGATTCAACCCATGATCGTGGTCATTCCGGACACCGAAACCGACATTCCGGAGGCCATCCCGGAAAACTTCCCCGCCGGCGAGCGCCGCAAGACCTTTTACCCGCTGAATGCCAAGGCGGCCGACCGTGAACTGATTGAGGATCTCATCCCTTACATGCAGGCCCATTATCGGGTCCGGGATGAGGCGGATGGACGCGCGATCGCCGGGCTGTCGCAGGGCGGCTATCAGGCGCTGGTTTCCGGCCTCTCCCATCTGGATACCTTCGCCTGGGTGGCCACCTTCAGCGGCGTGAGCACGGTGACGGTGCCGGATGAGGGGGTTGCGGCAGCTTTGGCCGATCCGGATCGGGTTAATAAAGCGTTACGCGATTTTACGGTGACGGTCGGTTCGGAGGATACCGTCACGGGCAAGGATGTTGCCGGCCTTAAAGCCATTCTCGATGAAAAAAAAATCGCCTACCGGTACCACGAATATCCCGGCCTCGGCCATGAAATGGACGTATGGCGCCCATCCTTGATCGCCTTTCTGCCGGAACTTTTCAGGCCATAAACCCGGCACTCACGATCGCATTCCGAACCCCCCTCTTCCCGCCACCCGCCACCCGACACCCAACACCCGGCATCCCCACTCCTCCTACCCGGCACTCGCCGCCCCTTCCTCCATCTGCCGGCGGCGGCGCTCCATCCATCGTTCGGCCTCCTGCTGCATCCGCAACAGGCGCCGGTCCAAAGCCTGTTGCTCGCACTGCAATTGAAAGATCTCCGCCTCCAGCTCGTTCCGCAGCTCCTGCGCAACTGCCCGCCGGTGCGACGCCGTTGTCGCCCGGAACCGCCATGACCGGCGTTCGGCCAGGATGACCAGCGCGCGTTCCAGCATCGCCAGCCGCGCCCGCGCCTCGCTGGCCAGCTCCAGCAGCTCCGAATAACGAAGCTGCTTTGTCCCCACCCGGTCGCAACGCGCCAGGATAACTTCCAGCGTGAAAACGTCGCCCGCGTGGTACGCAGCCTGGGTTTGATGCCACAACTCCAACTCGGCCCGGGAGAGCAATCCCCTGGCATCCGGGTGCAGACGCCTCACGATCTTGCGGTACAACTTTTTCACCCGCGTGCCTACGTCCTCCCTGAGCTCAGCGCGGGCGATGTCCTCCTGATCCGAGAAATCCGCCTCATCGGGATCGGCATCCCCGGCCCGGTCCGAAAATCCGTGCCCTCGTCCACCCGCGGCGCCGCCCGGCTCATCGTGTGCGGATTCCGAGCCGTCCCCGGCAACCGTCCAGGTTTTCCGAGCCCACGATTGGTCATCCGCTTGCGGCTGGTCGATTTCCCGCCAGAAACGTTCGACTTCTGCCGGGATCACGCACCGGCCGCTTTCAATCGCCGTAAACCAGAAAAGCGCTTCACCCTCGTGATAGCCGCCGCGCTCCCGTAAGGCATGCACGAGGCGGAGCCGGGCCCGCAACAACTGCGCGATGTCCTGCGCTTCGCGTTTGCGGGATAACAGGTCGGCGCAGACCAGACTTTCCCACTGGCGAAAAGCCGGCAGATCAAACTGATCGTGGTCGCTGATCTGCCGCTCCAGCGTCTGAATATCCGCCCGCAGGGCGTCAAGTTGCGCCTTGCACGCCCGGGTTAACGCTTCGTTGTCGAGGATCAGTAACGCCCACTCCATGCGCCGGGAATCAGAAGATTTGAACCGTCATGCCGCCGGTGACCTGGCTGATCACGCGTGCGGCGTCCCAATTGGCCAACCGGATACACCCATGGCTGGCCGAACGGCCAATCGTGTCCGGACTGTTGGTGCCATGGATCCCGATCCCGCGTTTGTTGAGGCCGATCCAGACCACGCCCACCGGATTCCGAGGGCCCGGCGGCAGGTTATAATAGTTTTCACTCCGCTCCCCATGCTGCAGCATGGCTTCATCCCAGCGGAACCACGGCAGCGTGGAGATACCGACGATCTTCCATGTGCCGATCGGAGCCGGCAACCGTTTCGAGCCGGGGGTGATCGGGAACGAGCAAATCAGCTTTTCGCCGTCGAAGACGTCCAGCATGTGGTAATGCGTGTCGACTTTGACAACGCGGGTCGCGAACTGCGAATTGGACGGCAGGTGCGCCACTTCTTTCATCGTCTCGATCTGGAAAGGCTGCACGTTGGGTACGCGCACCGAGTCGCCGGGCTTCAGTCTATCGAGGTTTACGCCTCGGTTAAGCTTTGCGATGAACTCCGGATCGGCGTGGAATCGCTCACCTAAAAACTCGGCCATTGACCGGTAATTCAAGGCCTTGAGGTGCGCCTCGTCCTTAGGTTTGGACGGCAAGGTCGGGTCAATGCGGGTCAAATCTTCCGCCGCCACGGCGTAAGTTGTGTAGATTGGGAAGATCCTTTCTAACTCCTCCTGCATCGCCCGATCAATCTGGCCGGTCGGTTTCTGCCCGTTCGCAACCTGGTAGCGGATCAGCGCCTTGCCGGTGAATTCTCCCCACCTGCCGTCGATTTTTCCCGGCCCGAAGCTGCGCTGATCCAAAAAGATCTGCAGCCGGGTAATGAGCTCTTGCGATGATGCCGGCAGCGCGCGGGGCACCTGGGCCGTCTCGCCGGGAGACGCCACGGTCGGTTGCGGTACGGGCGGCGTCCAAGGTTGTGCCGGCGCATTTGGGTTCGGCGCAGGGCTGACGTTTCCGCTCGGGGCAGGCGTCCCCGTGGGCGGCACCAGGGTCGGATTGGCGAACACCGGGGTCGGCGACGGCGCGGCTGAATCTGCGGGAGCCGGCGTGGCGCCCGGAGCCGGTGTGAGGTTCGGAACCGGTGTGTAATCTGACGCCGGTTCGGCGCGCCGGACGCTCGGAGATGGCGTCGGAGACGGACCTTGGGCGGGGGCGTTCATCGCCGATGCGAACGCGAGAACCCCAAGGCTGGCAAGACAAAGTAACTTACGGAGCAACATAAATCATGAATGACGCAGGCGCGCGGAGTATACCACGTCGCCCGTGGCTGCCAAGCATCACAGATTAAGGGCACACGGCGGCCACAGCGGGTTTGGCGGGCACGACGACTGAGTTCACACGGCGACCACGGCGAGCCACGGCGGAAAGAGGAGAGAGTTCGGAGCTCGGGGTTCGGGGTTCGGAGTTCGGAGTGGCATCGTGGGGGGTGGGTGCGAGTGTCAGCCTTAGAGTTACCGCCAGGTCCTCTTAATCTGTGTCAATCTGTGTAATCTGTGAATGCTTTCCTCTTTTCTGCGTTCTTCTGCGTGTTCTGCGGATGATTCTGTCTTTCCGCCGTGGTCGCCGTGGCTCGCCGTGTTCGCCGTGTGAACTCAGTCGTTGTGCCCGCCCTCCTCGCCGTGCCCGCCGTGTGACGGCGCTTGCGTTTGGCGGAATCAAACTGAAACTTTCAAGGCATTCATCCGCCCGGCTAGGGCAGTCACTACGATGAAACCTTACCTATCGCTCGCCGCAGTTTTAGTTGCCGTCCTCACTGGTCTGCTCCTGGTTCCGGCGGCACGCGACTACCTTGTCCCGATTGCCGCGGCTGCCTTCATGCTGTCCCTCCTCGTCCTGGTCCTTTCGCTGGCCGGACGAACCAAGCCTGCTGCCGCACCGGAACCTGCTCCGGTTGAAGCCGCTGCGCCGTCCCCTCCCCCGCCGGTGGTCGTCCCACCACCGACCCCGGCGGTAAATCCGGCGGAAGCAGAAGTCGTCGCCTTTTTCGCCCTCCTTCAGGAGAAAGGCCGCTTCGTCGATTTTCTCATGGAAGATCTTACCCCTTATGATGACGCCCAGGTCGGGACGGCGGCGCGGGTGGTTCATCAGGGGTGCAGACAGGTTTTGCAGGAATCTTTTAAGATCACCCCGGTCGCCAATGCCGAGGAAGGATCGCAGGTCACCGTGCCGGCCGGCTACGCCGCCGATGAGTACCGGATCGTCGGCAAACTCAGCGGAGACCCACCCTTCACCGGCAAGCTGATCCACAAAGGCTGGAAGACCGAATCCGTCAAACTCCCGCGGCTCGTGAATACCGGCCGGGAACGCCTGCCGGCGATCGCCCCTGCAGAAGTCGAAATCAAGTAGGGCCGCGCCGCCCCCCATTCGCCGGTCCGAATAAGCGTTTTTACCTAACCAAATGAGCGCACGTTTCAGTCTTGGAATTGATCTGGGCACCAGCAACAGCGTGGTTGCCGTCGAGGATCTCGAGACCGGCCGCACCGCCATCGTCGAAATCACGCAACTGCTCGCTCCCAATCAGGTCGGGGAAAAGCCGTTGCTTCCCTCGGCGCTTTACATCCCCCACCCGGACGAATTTCCGGAGAACGCCTCGCGGTTGCCATGGACAAAAAGTGCTTCGGAAACGATCGTCGGCCAGTTTGCGCGCGATCACGGCACCCTGATCCCGGACCGTTTGATTACGTCGGCCAAATCGTGGCTGTCGAACGTCCACATCGATCCGAAAAAGCCGGTCCTGCCCTGGAAATCCGATATCAAACAACAGAAACTCTCTGCGTTCGAATGTTCCCGGCGCATCCTCGAGCACATGAAAGAGGGCGTCCTGTACGCGGAAAACGCCCAAGGCCGCAAGTTGAACCTGGCGGAAGCCCAGATCGTCCTCACAGTTCCCGCCTCCTTTGACGAAGTCGCTCGCAACCTGACGTCCGAGGCCGCAGACGCCGCCGGGTTCGGCAAGGTGGTGTTGCTTGAAGAACCGCAGGCAGCCTTCTACGCCTGGACGGCGCAGGCCGGCAGCGACTGGCGGCGCCAGGTCAGTCCCGGAGATATTATCCTCGTCTGCGACGTCGGCGGCGGCACCGCGGATTTTATCCTGATCGCCATCACCGAAAGGGAAGGCAACCTCGAACTCGAACGAATCAGCGTCGGCGAGCACATCCTGCTGGGCGGGGACAACATGGACCTCGCGCTCGCCTACACGCTCCAGGCGCAACTCGAAGCGACCGGCAAATCGATCGATTCGTGGCAGTTCCTCGCCCTGACGCACGCCGCGAGCAACGCCAAGGAAAAGCTGTTTAATGATCCCTCCCTGAAGGATGCCCCGATCGCCGTCCCTTCTCGAGGATCCAGCCTGCTGGCAAAAACGGTCTCGACGAAGTTGAATCGCGCTACCCTCGAGCAAATCGTTCTGGATGGCTTTTTCCCGCTGACCGCGGTAACTGATCTGCCGCAGGAATTCCGGAGCACCGGCCTCCAGGAGTTCGGACTGCCGTATGCGCCGGACCCGGTTATCAGTAAGCACCTCGCCCGGTTCCTGACCCGGAGCCTGATGAACGTGAAGGCCAGCGAAGCGCTGGCCGCCCTCCTGGCCACCCGTCCGGAAGCGCTCCAGGGCCACTACATCAAACCGACCGCCGTGCTTTTCAACGGGGGCGTCTTCAAGGCGGCGCCGATCCGGAAACGGGTGCTCGATCTGCTCGCTTCGTGGGACAATGGTGCTTCGGTCCGGGAACTCGCGGGGTTTCAACCCGACCTTGCCGTCGCCAAAGGGGGCGCGCTCTACGGGCGCAACCGCACCACCGGCCACGGGATCCGCATCAAGGCAGGCACCGCACGGTCGTACTACGTCGGGCTCGAATCTTCGATGCCGGCGATCCCGGGGTTCAAGCCGCCGATCAAAGCCTTGTGCGTGGTCCCGCAAGGCATGGAAGAAGGCAGCGAACTCCTCATCGATCAGCAGGTATTCGGCTTGATGACCGGCCGGCCGGCGGAGTTCCGCTTTTTTGCTTCCGAGGTTCGCAGTGGGGACAGACCCGGTCAGGTCATTCCAAATGCCGAACGCGAGCTCGAAGAATCCAGCCGGATCGAGGTGGCCTTGCCGGCCGTTGAAGGGTTCCCCGAAGGCCAGGCCATTCCGGTGGTCATCAACCCCGTCGTCACTGAACTCGGCAACCTTGAGCTCTGGATGAAACACACCGGGTCGGACCGCCGTTGGAAGGTGGAATTTCAGGTGCGGATGGAGTGAAGGCACCAGTTTGCACCCTCCCCCTGAAAATGGGTCTGGATCACCTAGGGCGCGTACCTGCCCGCCTCGCTTCGTTTGATGGTTAGCGCAAAATTCAGCATCGGCATCGATCTCGGCACCACCAACTGCGCCATGGCATTCGAGGCGCTCGACGGCGATAGCCAGGGGTCAAGCGAGGTATTGCCGATCCCGCAGTGGGAAGCCCTCACAGGGTTTTCCGAGGCAACGACGCTGCCCTCATTCCTGTACCTGCCGGCTGAACGCGAAGCCGCCCGGATGCTTGGAGACAGCGCGGCGCAAGGCGAGTGGATCCCCGGCCGGTTCGCCAGAAAGCAGGCGGCGGAATTTCCCGGCCGCGTCGTGCACTCCGCCAAGTCGTGGCTCTGCCATCACGCCGTGGACCGGACCGCGCCGTTTCTGCCGTGGCGATCGGACGAAATTCCGGTCGAGAGGCGGATCTCGCCCATCCGTGCCTCCGCCCTTCTGCTCGAGTACCTGCGCGCCGTGTGGGATGCAAGGTTCGCCGAACGCGATTCCGGTTTTGGACGGCAGGAGATTACCGTTACCGTTCCGGCGTCCTTCGATGCGGTGGCCCAGCGGCTTACGCTGGAAGCCGCGCGCGAGGCCGGTTTCCCGGAAGGGGTCCGCCTCCTGGAAGAACCGCAGGCCGCGTTTTACCGTTGGCTGGAAAAGCAGGAATCACCGGAAACCCTCTGGGGACGGCTGTCCGGCAGAGGGGATGATGCCCGGCGCGTCGTCGCCGTGATCGATATCGGCGGCGGCACCTCCGATTTCAGCCTTTTCGAGGTCAGCCCCCCGTCCGGCACGATGTTTCCGCACATCAAACGAATCGCCGTCAGTGATCACCTGCTCCTCGGGGGTGACAATATTGACCTCGCGCTCGCGCACCACGTCGAGGCACGCCTGGGAGGCGAACCGTTCTCCGGCGCGCAATGGAATTTCCTGGTGGCCCGCTGCCGCGATCTGAAGGAGCGCTGCCTGTCAAACGCGGCCGGCGACGTTTTTCCGATCTCGATTCCCGGCCGCGGGTCGAGTCTGCTGGGCGGGACCGTTAGCGTCCAGGTCGCACGGGCCGAGGTCGAATCGATCGTGCTCGACGGATTCTTCCCCGAATGCGGCGCGGATGCGCGTCCCGCGAAAACGCAAGCCGGTCTGAGGGAATGGGCGCTGCCCTACGCCGCCGACAGCGCGGTCACGCGCTACCTGGCCGACTTCCTGCGCGGCCGCCCGCGCTTGGACGCCGTGCTGTTCAACGGCGGGACCCTTTACCCTGAAGCGTTGCGCCAGCGGCTCCGGCAACAGATCTCCCGCTGGCAGGGTGGCGCCGAGCCGCAAATCCTCGACAACCCGGAGCCGGACCTGGCCGTTGCCCGCGGAGCTGCCCGCTTCGGCGGTATCCTGCATCGTCACGCTCAACGCATCGAGGCCGGCGCAGCCCGCGCCATTTATCTCGAAATCCATCAGGCGCCCGCGAAAACGGAAAAGACGCCCGCCGCTGCCCTGGTTTGCATCCTGCCCCGCAACGCGCCATCCGAGGAGGAGTTCCGGGTTTCTCAGCCCGGCCTTGAACTTCGCATCAATCGCCCGGTCCGTTTCCAGCCGTACTACTCCACCCGGCGCAGCGCCGACCGCGCCGGTGCGCTCGTGCAATTTAACAAGGACGAGTTCCACCGGCTTCCACTGCTCCAGACCACCGCCCGCCTCAGCGGGCGGCCTTTGGGCGGCAGCGACCGGCTACCGGTGACCCTAACCACCCGGATCAACGAACTCGGATTGCTCCAGGTTACCTGCGTCAGCGCTGACTCCCGCGTGCACGAATCGTGGCCGCTGGAGTTCAACCTTCGCCCGCACGAATCCGATGCTGAACCGGGAAGCCGGAGCCGGATACCACCGGACGAGGCCGGCGCCGTGCGGGCCGATGCCGGCGTCGATCCGGCGCGCCTGGAAACTGCCCAAACCCGGATCCGGTTGATCTTTTCCCGTCCGCTCGACCCGCGCGACAAACTCACTGCCGCCAACCTCCTCAAAACCCTCGAGCAGATCCTCGCCCTTCCAAAAGCCGGCTGGAACTGGGTGCTGATCCGCTCACTCTGGCCGGCTCTGTACGGCGGCTTCGCGCACCGTCAGAAATCCGTGGAACATGAAGAAGCATGGCTGATCCTGGCCGGGTTCCTGCTCCGCCCGGGGTTCGGTGCGCCGGGAGACGATGCGCGCATCGACGAACTCTGGCGGCTGCACGCTGAGGGGCTCGCCTGGCCCGGCAAACGCCTCCAGCTCCAGCAGTATATCCTCTGGCGGCGGGTTGCCGGCGGGCTGAGCCGTGAACGCCAGGAACTGATCCTCGAGCCCGAGTTGCCCAGGCTGCGTACCCAGAATAATCCGCCGGCTGAACTTGTCCGGCTCGCCGGAGCGCTTGAGCGAATCCGCCCGGTCACCAAGGCCGAGCTCGCCACCCTTTTCCTCCAAACTGCCCGCCAACTCGCGGCCGCGAAGCAGTACTGCGCCCCGTACCTCGTCGCGCTCGGGCTCCTGCTCAACCGCGCTCCGCTCTATGCCGGGCCTGAAACTGTCCTCCCCCCGGTCCACGTCGAACAAGCCTTCGAGGCGCTGTCGGATCTGGATTGGGTCGCGCCCGAACTGGCCGAAATTTCCGCCCTTTTCCTCCGGGCCGCCCGCGTGGTCGACGACCCGGCCATTGACCTGCCAAAGGCTTTGCGCGACAAAATCGCGTCCAGACTGCAAAAGGCCGACGTTGCACCCGTGCGCCTCGAACGGCTTCGCAAATTCGTCCCGGTTGCCTCCGGCGACCGGTCCAGCCTCTTCGGCGAATCGCTCCCGCCCGGCCTGGTCATCGGGAACGATTAACGCCGGTTTTGCCAACGGGGCTCCCAAACTGAACTGAACCGAAGTGCCCGCCCGCTCCATTTATGGATCGGCCGAGCCGCACCAAAAGGAGGTATGGCAACGATTTGCCGGAAAATGGGTCACTTCTCACGCCGCCTGAGCATGATTCGGTCGTAACGTAAAGCCGTAGTCCGGTGGCGGCGCGTTGCGCTCCATATTGACGCAGCGGAACTTAGGTTAGGCTAGCCCGTTTCGGTGACGTGACGCGATTCGAGCCGCCTACGCCCGACAGGCCGCCATCGCTCGCCTAACCCGACCATACCGAAAGAATGGTTCAAGTTCGCGACTGCAGAATGCGCGTTGCCGTCCTGGAACACCCTTCCGCGTCGCCGTTGCCGGCCTGCCCGCGCGAAAGTCTGCGCCGCGGTCAGCGTGGCGGCATTTGGGCTACGGCGACGTTGTGAAACGCCGCGATCCACCACCGGCCGTCCTCTCTGGTCAGGACCTCCTGCAGCTTCGTGTGCAGCGCTCCGTCGCTGCCCAGCCCAGCCCCTGGGGGCACCTGTTGCACGTTGGCGAGCGTCGCATCGAGGTCCACCACCGCGACGTCGGGTCGCACAAAGTGGATCCTGCCCACGGTTAAGGCGAGGTGACTGCCCGCGAAGAGGGTGCGGAAAATCTGCGCGTGCTGTTCCACAAACCCCCCTTTGCCGTAGATCCGGGTGCCGGCGACGTTGGTGAAGGTCCCGTCTTCGGCGTAGCGTTCGGCAAAGGCCTCGGCGTCGGCGCGATTCCACGCCTCGGCCTGGCTTTGCACGACGGCGGTGATCGCGGCGCGGTCATCCGCACCCGCGGTGGTGGTTTCGCAGATCACAGCGCCCTTCCTTTCGCGATGAGGTTGTCGAAGTAGGTGGAGACGGCGGGCCAGTCGCCGGACTTTGCCGAGAGCGCGGTGTAGCCGTCAGGACGGACGACCCACAGGCCTTCCGGAGTGAAGGGTTCCCGGAGGGACGGCTCCAACAGGCCGCTAAAGCGCGACCGCAGATCGGCGGGGATGCCTTCTCCTTGGCCAAAGATCGCGAACCGCGGTGCGTCGCCGGCACCGACGGGCGGTTCCTGCGGGCGAATGGGCGCGCGCTCTCCCGGGTGCGGATCAAAATGTCCTCCGCGTGCGTTGAGCGGGCTGTGGGCATAGGCAATGGAGAGCTCGCCGGCGAGTTGCGAGGCGAACCGGCGGGCCGGAGCCATCCCCAGGATGAGCGAGGCGGTGTGATTGCGGAGCGCCTGGCCCAGCTTGTTCTTGACCGTGGCCAGGGAAGTGATCCGGCCGGTCACTTTGAGCACGGCCTCCGCCACCGGGCTGCGCTCGGGGGTGTAGCTGTCGAGCAGGTCCGCTGATGCCCTGCCGTGAACGACCAGGGCGAGCTTCCAGGCGAGGTTGCAGGCGTCCTGCATGCCGGTATTCATGCCTTGGCCGCCCATAGGGCTGTGCACATGGGCCGCATCGCCGGCGAGAAACGCCCGGCGGCCGCGGTAATCGGCGACCTTGCGCTCGTTGATGCGGAACGAGGAGAGCCAGACCGCATCCGTGGCGCGCGCGCCGCCGGGAAAGCGCTGGTCGAGGACCGTCTGCACGTCGGCCAGCGTGGGCGTGGGGGGGTGGGCGGAGCCGTCGTGCGCCGTTCCGACGTCGGCCACGATGCGGTAGCGGTTTTCCGAGATGGGAAAGGTCGCGAGCACGCCGTCCGAGTGCCAGCCGATGTCGATCCCCGATGTGGGGGGCACCCCGACAAGGTGGACGTCGGCCAGCAGCCAATCGATCAGGGAGGTTTCGCCGTGGAACTCCTTGCCCAGCCGATGGCGCACGGTGCTGTGGGCGCCATCACAGCCGGCCAGCCACGAGGTTTCCACCCCCTCTTCGGTGCCGTCCGCGTGGCGAAGCTTCGCATCGACGTTTTCACCGGTGTCGTTGAAGTTGAGGAGCTCGACCTCACGCTCGACCCGAACGCCCAGGCCGTTGAGGAATTCTTCAAGGATGCGCTCCGTGTCGCTCTGAGGCAACATGAGCGCGAAACGGTAAGCGGACGGAAGCCCGTCCATCGTGAGGCGGCCGATGGGGCGTTTGTCGGCCGAGATCGTGACGCTTTCGACCTTGTATCCCGCGTCGACCAGGAAGCGGCTCACGCCGGAGCGCTCCAGGAGCTCAAGGGAGCGGCTCCAGAGGACGAGCGCCTTGGACTTGTCGGTGCGCCGGGACGCTTTGTCGACGATGCGCAGGGGGACGCCGAAGCGCGCGAGTTCGATGGCCAGGGTGAGGCCGACAGGGCCCGCCCCGACGATTAACGCGGAGGTTTTCATAAAGTGTCCTTGCTAAAATAAAAAGAATGTTCCTTCTTTTATTTCAGGACTGATGAGGAGGCAAGCGCAAGATGCCGAAAATTTCTGAGCAACAACGTCAGGCGCGTCGGGACCAGATCCTGGCGGCGGTGTGGCCCTGCTTCCTTCGCAAGGGCGTTCACGCCACGTCCATGGAAGACATCATCCGGGAGTCGGGGCTGTCGGCGGGAGCGGTCTACCTTTACTTCAAGGGCAAGGACGAGCTCATCCTGACGGCGATCTCGACCTACCTGGGCCAGTTACGGGGACTGCTGCTGCCGGTGCTGACGCGGGAGGAGGCGCTTGCCCCGTTACCCTTCGTGCACGAGGTGGCGTCCGCGATCGCCAAGCACACCAAACGGGCGGGCATCGATCTGAACGCGGTGATCCTGATGGGCTGGAGTGAGGCGCAGACCAACGGTGCCGTGAAGGCGCTGGTGACGGAGTTCCAGACCAAGTACCGGGACGCCTTGACCGCGGTGGTCCGGCAGTGGCAGCGGCGCAAGCACGTGCGCGCCGAGGCGGATGCGGAAGCCATCGCCAAGGCGCTGCTCTCCTTCTTCTTGGGTTCCATCGTGCAAGAGGCTTTGCTGGGCGATGCGGATCCGGCGACGCTCACCCGTGGCATCGAAGGCCTGCTGGGGACGAGCGTTCCGAAGGGTCCGCCGGGGGGCAAGGGGCGCCGCCGTCGCTGAGCCGGTTTGCGGGGCGGCGCACCCACCGGTCCGAGCCTCAGCGTTTTGAGCGCGGGCGTGAGGCCCGCGCACGCTCGATTGCGGGGTGATTGACCCCTGGTGCTCGGGCGAGAGCGCGGGGTTCAACCAACCCCACGGGGCTCCGGCGGACGCTCGAACCAAGCGCCGAGGTGGGGCTTACAAACCCTATTCTGGCTGAGGGCCTTACAAAGGTGTGGGAACGCTCAGGGGAAGCACGTGTTGAAGCGCGGAACCGTGCCGGTCAGCTGCAGGACGCCGAGTCCGTACGAGCCGGTCGGCGCGCCTTCGTAGAGGGTCGTGCCGTTGTTTGTGTTGGCGACCGCGCCGGTGCAGTTCTTGAAGAAGGAGGCTTCGCACGGGTAGGGGCCAAAGAGCTGATGGCCCAGCAGAGCCGCAGGGCCGGAGGCGCCCGACGAGATCGGGCAGGAGCACACAATCTGGTTCTCGCCGAGTTGGCCGAGGCCTGGGAACGACTGCCCCCGCGTGCTCGCGAAGCAGATGCCGCCGTCGCACGAGGCGTAGGCGCCGGAGGTGGCCGTCGGGGGGCAGAAGTAGAGCGCTTGGTTTCCGGACGGCGCGACGATCGAGGGGGGCACGCTGTAGGTGCTCACCACGTAGCCGTTGCTGGGGCCCTCAGCATTGAAGTTGCAGACGTCGCCGCCGGCGTATGACAACGAGCGGCTGATGCTGTTGCCAAACCGCAGGTCGCAGCGGCAATAGGCGACGTTGTTGTAGACGAAACAGCGGACACCGGCGCACAGCGCGTACTCCTGGTTGCGGCAGATCACGGTCCCCTCCAGTGCCGAGGCGGCCGCGATGTCGCCTTCGGCCCCGCCGGGGGTCGGGGCGGTGGGCGCAGTGGCGGTGGTGCTGCTCGCGGCCCAGCTTTTCGGCCCGCGCAGGGCCAAGAGCGCCCCGGTGAGGCCACCGCTTAGCAGTTGCAGCGTTTTGCGCCGGGTCAGCCCGTGGGCGACGGCTTTGGCCCATTCATCGAATCGGTGTTCCACGGCGCGTGGGTTGGCGGGGCGGGGTTTCATGGCGGCTCCTTGGAGGCTGCGGGGGATTGAGTTCGGGGCGCTTACGCGCGCGCTGGCAAAGGACTTTCAGGGTGGGGCTGGTGGCCGTTGGAGGAGACGCTCGGGCCGGCGGCTAAGGCCAGAATGGCGTCAAATCCCGCCGCCACGTCCGAAGCCAGCACCCCGCGCTCATCAATGAGGTATCCCACCGGGGTGGCGAACATGGCGTACCGCAGCGAGACCTCCCAGTTTTTCTGCAGCACCACCGGAAAGGTTAACCCCAGCTTGGCCACCTTCTGCCGGTTGGTCTCTGCGTCCTGCCGGCTGACCATGAGCACCTGCAGGTCTTTGCGCTCGCGGTGCACGCGTTCCAAGTGCGGGGCCAATTGCTCGCAGGGGCCGCAGTCCGGGTCGGTAAAGACCAGCAACACCCGCTGGCCCCGGTAGTCCTCAAGGGCCAGTTCCTTCCCATCCAGGCGCGGTAAGCGGAAGTTCGGCGCAGGCGTTCCGGCTTTGAGCCCGCTGCGGTTGAGCCGGCTCTCGCTTACGGGTTTGTTACCCCGGGCGGCTGGCTTGGACGGCGGCGCGTGGCCCGCTTCCGGCGCGCCTTGTGGCGCCGGGGCGGTCGCCAACGCCAGCAGGGCTGCCGCGCCCACGGCCAACTCACTGGCGAGGGTGCCCGTTTCGTCGAGAAGGTAGCCCACCGGCGTGCCGTGGGCCTGATATTGTGCGGCCACTTCCATTTCCTTTTGCAGCAGCACCGGGCAGCCGATGGCGTGCGTTTGGAAGAGCTGGCGGTTGGCCTCGGCTCCCCCCGTGCTGACCACAAGCGGCACGGGCTTGGCGTCCCGGCCCCCAGGCGACAAGGCCGCCAGCTCCGGCACCATGCTCGTGCAGAAACCGCAGGCGGGGTTGAAGAAGATCAGCAGCACCGGACGACCCCGAAACTCTGAGAGCCGGTGGCGAGCCCCCGAAAGGTCGGGCAATTCGAAGTCCGGGGCCATGGAGCCCAGCGGCAGGCCGCTCGGGGCAGCCGGCGCAGGGCGGGGCGGCTCAGCCGGCCGGGCGGCAAGCCCTTTCTCGAGCGCCTCCAAGCGCAGCAAGATGCGCCCGTGTTGACGCACCAGTTGGTAGCCGAGCCAGCAGCCAAAGCCGATCAGCAACCAGGGCAAGGCCAGCGCGAGCACTAAAAGCGTTGTCATGGGGAGGAATCACACGATGGGGGGCTTCAAAGGTCAGGGGGTATTCGAGCGAGGCCCTGGACTCCAGCGGCGCTCACGACGGGCAGCGTCGGGCAGAGAAGGAACTTGTGCGAACTAATCCGTTCCTAGCCCTGGGGGCCGCGCTTGACAAGGGAGAAATGCTCAGCCCGCCACAAAGGTGGCCGCCGAGTAGCCTACGGCGTGAGCCGCCCCGTCTGGGGTCCGTGCACGAAACGGGCATTGGACTAGACCGCTGCGCGGCGATTGTCAGCCCCTGCCCAACCAAGCGGAACGGTTGGTCTGTGCCTGGCCGTTTTTGAGCCCCCGCCACTTGGAGAAGCGTTTTGGCCACGTCGACGCAAGTGGCCTTATCTTTACCCACATTTTTCCTGGAGCGCTTGCGCTAATTCCACCCCCTGCAGCAACAGTTGCAGCTCCTGCCAGCCGCGCCATAAGCTCTGCCAACCCGGCTCCACGTCGCTTTTGCGACCCAAAAAGCCCCCCAACCGGGCCATCCCCCGCCAGAAGCCGAAGTTGGTGGCCACCGCTTCCGGCCCGCCCTGACGACGCACATCAACCGTTTCGGCGATCACAACCTCAATATGGAGCGCAACCCGCCGCCACGGGACTACGCCTTCACGCTACGACTGGATCATGCTCAGGCGGCGTGAGAAGTGGCCCATTTTCCGGCGAATCGTTGCCATACCCCAGAACGCGTTAAAGTAACCTGCGCGCTACGCTGATAAGGCACCGGGACCTGCCGCTCCGGCGTCTCGTGGAAGGTTGTGTTACAAAACCTTAACATTCGTCACGTCGCGGTGGGCTGGACAGGCAGAGCTTATGCCGGTAGATCGCCTACGACCTTATGCACCTGTTTGGAGAATTTCTGACCCTCGGAACTGCGCTTTTCCTGGTCTTGGCCCTGGGAATGGCCCTGAGCTTTGAATTCGTGAACGGTTTTCACGACACTGCCAACGCGGTCGCCACCGTAATCTACACGCACTCGCTTCGGCCCTGGATCGCCGTCATCTGGTCCGGCTTGTGGAACCTCCTCGGTGTCCTGACCTCAACCGGCGCGGTCGCCTTCGGCGTCGTGGCGCTTCTACCGGTCGAACTTGTGCTCAACGTCGGTTCCGGGGCGGGTTTTGCCATGGTGTTTGCCCTGCTGCTGTCGGCCATCATCTGGAACCTGGGCACCTGGTACCTCGGATTGCCGGCCTCGAGTTCTCACACGCTCATCGGCGCCATCATGGGTGTGGGTCTGGCGAACTCGATGCTGACGCCCGGTCACGTGTTCGGTGAAGGCGTCAACTGGGCCAAGGCGGAAGAGGTGTTCAGTTCACTGCTGTTTTCTCCTATCGTCGGCTTTGTAGGGTCGGCCATCCTGCTCCTGCTGGCTAAGGGGCTGATCCGGCGCCCGGAACTCTTCGAACCGCCGGCGAAGGACACACCGCCCCCGTGGCCGGTACGGCTCTTGCTTATCTGCACCTGCACCGGCGTAAGTTTTGCCCACGGCTCCAATGACGGCCAGAAAGGCATGGGCCTGATCATGCTGATCCTCGTCGGCATCGTCCCGGCGACGTTTGCGCTGAATCTGACGACGGATCCGGCGGTGTTTACCGGCTTTTCAGAGGCGGCTCATCACGCGGTGGAAACCATCGACCGTTTGGCCGGGGGTAACAAGATGCCCGACAATGACGCTTCCACCGAACTGTCCAATTACTTGAAAACCACCGGCCAGTTCAACGACCGTATCGTGCCCGCCCTCTCGGTCATTAACCATCGGGTTGTCAGCATGATCGACGGCAAGCACGGGTTCAGAGAACTCTCGAGTCCCGACCGTTCAAAAATGCGCAGCGACATCTATCTCGTCGGCGAGACAATCAACAAACTGAACAAACAAGGCCACCTGAATGATCCGCAAGCCAAATCGGTGCTCACCGGCTACCGGTCACGCATTAAAAGCGTGACGGATTACATCCCGGTGTGGGTGAAGGTTGCCGTGGCCTGCGCCCTCGGTTTCGGCACGATGATCGGCTGGAAACGCATCGTGGTGACGGTCGGCGAAAAGATCGGCAAATCGCACCTTACTTACGGCCAGGGCGCTTCGGCGGAACTCGTGGCCATGGCCACCATCCTGGCCGCGGACCGGTTCGGTTTGCCGGTGAGCACCACCCACGTGCTCTCCTCGGGGGTGGCCGGAACCATGGCCGCCAACCGTTCCGGGCTGCAGATGCAGACACTGCGCAACATCGTGCTGGCCTGGGTGTTGACCTTGCCGGCCTGCGTGTTGCTGGGCGCAGCTACCTTCGCCGGCGGCCTGTACATCGTGTTTAACCTCTTCGGTATGAAGTAAAAGTGGGCGACAAGAGGATGAAAGCGGCATCATTCGCAATCAGCGTCGCTCTATGGCTTCTGAGCCCGGCACTCTCCCAGGCTCAGCAACCGGTGCCGGTGACGGAGGCAGGACAACACGTGGGACAAGACGTGCTGGTGCACGGCACAGTCGAAAACGTGCAACTGCAGCAAGACGGCAACCTCCGGATCTCGTTCACCGAAACCAACCAGCCGGATGGATTCAGTGCCTTGATCGTTAAGGGAACCGGGTTGGACGCGGATCCTCGCCTGACTTTCCTACCCAAGCACGAAATGCAATTGCAGGGTAAGGTCGAGATGGATGGAGGCCGTCCCGAAATCAAGGTCACCTCACGCGATCAGATCGTTAAGCCGCCGGAGTGGCAGAAATAACGGAAAACTGCATTTAAACGCTGGTTGTGAATTTACCCGGCCTGAACCCGGGACGCTGTTTCGAGCCGACCTTGGGCGACAGGACTGAGGTTTCAGCCCCGAAGGGGCAGTAGAACGTGGCGTAGGGTTTACTCCACGGCCATATAGTTAAGGGGCGGTGGGATGCTTTGGTCCCAGAGGGACGGCAGAGGTTAGGCAGGGACCTCAGTCCTTGTGAGGCGCATTTAAGACGGATCGCGTCCTGTAGGGACGCCTGGAACGCTGCCCCGGAGGATTCCGACTCCCCCGGGGCCGGCCAAACCCGGTGCGACCCTCGGCGCCAAAAAACCCGAACGCCCCCCAACCTTTGACGCCCGCTTGGCTTGGCGCACGTTTTCGGCCGTCCCGAGGGGACGCAACCCCTGGGCAACGCCTTCACAGCACAGGGACTGAAGTCCCTGGCTAACCTCAGCCGTCCCTCCGGGACGAAGGCCACGCCCGGCCTTGTATCCTTACTAAACGGCAGGGGGGGTAAACCCCTCGACCTGACCCGCAATTCTGCCAACGTCAAGCAAGACCCGGCACGCGCCACGCGTCCGCGCTTCTCTCTATACCATTTCGACGGCTATGGAGGTAAATTTTTGTCCTCCTTCCCAGGTGCCCTGCCAGCGTTACCCTTATCAGACCGTATAAACGATCCGGGCCCAACGGGCCGGCAGACGGTTTGATGGCCTGAAGGGCCAAAGGAAGATAGCCCAGGGTTTAACCCCTGAGCTTTACCCACATTGTTTGAGGGCAGCGCGGGGACAGCCGTGACCGTCTTACGGCCCGAAGGGCCAAGAGAACTTAGCCCAGGGTTTACCCTGGGTAACCGTAAAATCATGATCCCGCCCTGAAGGGGCGGCAGAACCCGACGGCAACGCTTTCTACCGCCCCTTCAGGGCTCGATCGGGGGAGGAACCCGTTCCCAGGGTGAAACCCTGGCTATGTTCCTTTGGCCCTTCAGGCCATCAAACCGTCTCCCCGCCCGTCGTGTCTAGACCCTTTATACGGTATGATAGGTATAAAACCGGCAGGGGCCTGCAAAGAAGACAAGATTTTAGCTCCATTGCCGGCGGAATGGTATAGAGAGACGCGCGGATGCGTGGCGCGTGCCGGGTCTTGCTTGACGGTGGCAGAATTGCGGGTCAGGTCGAGGGGTAAACGCTGGGC
>JAFBAP010000127.1 GCA_019247695.1 Verrucomicrobiota bacterium
GGCCCGGAGCTAGAAGTACTGGGGTGGGGTGGGCTCGGACTCCGCCGCCACGGGCTGCGGCAGCAGATCGAGCGGGCTTTTGGTGGCGCACACCCTGGAAGTGGCGATGCGCAAGTAGCGGGCCGTGGTGGCCAGGCTGCGATGACCAGGGCCGCTGCAACTTGGCCCACACCGTTTCGACGATCTGGCGCAGGGAGGCCACTTGGCGCCGCCACGGCTTGGGCCAGGGCGCCACCCCCCGGTAGGCCGGCGGGGCGCACAGCACATCCACCCCCCCAGGCCTGCCGCCAAGCCCGATGGCGTGGCCGGCCCGCAAAGCCTTTGTCCAGCACGTAAAAATCGGTGCCCACCGTCCCCACGCTGGGCCACTGCGCCCGTAGGGCCGGCTCATGACGCGCGGCCAGGAAGTGTTCGGCGTAGAGTTGGTCTTTGTCGGAGGCCGGCCCGAAGCCAAAGCCGGTGATGCGGCCTTCGGGCGTGCAGCTCACCAGCACGTTGAAGCCCTCAAACCAGCCCAGCCGGTTACTATAGCCAATGTCGGCTTCCCCATAGAGCCAGCCCACGCCCCGGCGCTTGGCGTTGCGGGTCGGGGCGGCCGTCAGGTCCAGGGCTTCATAGAAGGCGGGCCCCGCCATCCCCCGGGCGGCTAATCCCAGGGCCACCCGCTCCAGCTCGGGGCGGCAGGCCTGCACGGCGCGGTTAAACGGGCTATAGGCGCCCAAGCCGGGGAAGGCGGCCCGCAAATGGCGGCTAGCATAACGGAAAAACTCCCGCTCGCTGCCGAAGTAGCCCCATTGGCCAAAGATGCTCAAGCAGAGCGCCTCGCTGCGGCTCAGCGACGGCTTGGGCCCGCGCCGGGGGGCCTCGCCGAGCCCTTCGCGCTGGCGAAAGTCGTCGATTTCGACGTAGAGTACCGTTAGGAACGTGTCCGTGTCGAGGGGAGCCGGGCCGAGGTAGGATGTGAGGTTCAAGTTCATACCTGCTTAGACCCGCCCCGCGCACGGGCCGTTCCCAGCGTTCGGCCGATTTAATTCACAGCAAACGTTGAAGTCCCTGGACGGGGCATTTAAGAGGGATCGCGTCCCGTCGGGACGCCTGAAACGCTGGCCCGGCGGGTGCCGACTCCCAAACGGCCAGCCAAACCCGGTGCGACCCTCGGCGCCAAAAACCCGAACGGCTCCCCAACCTTTGGCGCCCGCCTGTGGCCCGGCGCCCGCCTTCAGGCGTCCCGAGGAGACGCAACCCCGGGAGAACGCCCGCACAGCACAGGGACTGAAGTCCCTGCCTAACCTCAGCCGTCCCTGCGGGACGAAAGCAATACCCGGCCTTGTATCCTTAACGAAATGGCAGTGGGGTAAACCCTGGGCTATGTTCTGCTGGCCCGTTGGGCCTAAGACTCGTTCGACCGGCTACGGAGCCTCCTCCGGCACCGACACCCCCTGAGCCGACATTCTACCGACATAACTGTCTCAATGATGCTCCTTTACTCTGAAAAACCGGCGAATGTAGATAAGTAATACGCGCTCAAAGGGCGATCGGCGCGGCGAGGCATTCATCGGGTATTCCGAAAGCGTCTACGAGCGCGACGGCCTCTTCGGACACTTCCACGCAGAGCCGAGTGACCAACCGTTTAAATGCCGTCGATTTCACGCCGGACACTACGCCGTTCTCGAGGTACCAGCCTTTGCCCTGCTCCAGACGGGTCAAAGCGAATAGATCGCAAAGGCGCTTTAAGGGGGCCTGCAGGCTTTGGTCGGGGAGGGATTTAACTTTGGCGATGAATTGCTCCAGGATCACCCGTTCGATATAGGCCTGCGCCAGTTCCAGCAGTTCGGGCTGAAGCTGAGTAAACGCCGAGTAAGGGTCCAGCCCCTGCGCGCTGGTCAGTTTCTGGAGTTCGGTCGCACCCTGCACGAGTAAGGCGTCCTCACGAAGCCGGAAAAGATCCAACTGAAGTTCGGAATCAAGGAGGTGCGGTTCGCTCTTGTCCTGAGTAAAAGCCGGGTGGCGTTTGGCGAGCAGGTTCAGATTATCATCCAGGGAAAAACGGGCAAGCTGAGCGGACCCCCCCTGCTTGAGCTTATCTTTGAGTTCGGCAAGAAGATTCTTGGCTGCCAACTGCATTAACACCGTGTTGTCGCCTTCGAAGGTGGTGAAAATATCGGTGTCCGCCTTCAGCGCCGCGAAACGGTTCGAAGCCAGATAACCTTCGCCACCGCACGCTTCACGACACGTCTGGATAGTTCGGCTGGTGTTCCAGGTGGCATAGGCCTTCAATCCCGCGGCGAGCGTCTCGACCGGGCGCGAACCGTCGGATTGAGCGCCCTCATTGACCTGAATCAAGTGCTTTAGCGCAAAATCCAATGCGTACACATTAGCCAGGAGCGGCATCAAGCGCAGCTGATGCGACGGGTAGTCGAGTAACAGAGTTTCCGGCGCGCCTTTCGGCGGGCCGAACTGTCGACGGCGAGCGGCGTATCGCACCGCGATCGTGAGCGCCGACTTGGCCGCGCTGTTGCCGCCTAACCCCATGCTGATGCGGCCGCCCACCAGCGTGCCGATCATCGTGAAAAAGCGGGCGCCCGGGTTCAGGATATCACTCCGGTATCTGCCCTCCGGTGTGACCTCCGCGAAGCGAGTCAGCATCTCGGTGCGCGGTACGCGGACCTCCTTAAACCAGATCTTTCCATTATCCACGCCGTTCAAGCCCATCTTCAGACCGTTACCCTCAATCGTAACGCCTGGCATCGGTGCTCCCTCGTCATCGCGGATGGGAACCAGAAACGCATGGACCCCGTGGTGTTCACCGTCCACTTCCAGTTGCGCAAATACGGTCATGAGCTGGCCGTGTTCGCCGGCATTGCCGATAAACGTTTTTCCCGCGCTGTAGGTGGGGCTATCGATAACGAAAGCATCCGTTTCACGGTCATAGAAGGCTGTGGTTTCCAGCCGCTGGACGTTAGAGCCATGACCGATCTCGGTCATGGCAAAGCCGCCTAGAAGCCTGCCAGCGGCGGCGTCGGGCAAATACTTCCGGTGATGATACTCCACGCCCAGACGCTGAATGCTTGCCGCGAACAAACCGAATTGCACGCCGGCTTTGACCAGCAGGCTCGTGTCGTGGAAGGCCAGCGTCTCGAACTTTGCCAGGTACTTCGGCAGATTATCTTCGCCGCCGACGTAACGGGGCATGAATATTCGGCCGATTCCGGTCTCCGCAATCCGCTCGAGCCAGTCAAGGACTTTCCGGCGATAGACTTGCACATCCGTGCCGTCGTAATATTGGAAGTCGGGCTTCGTGATCCGTTGCTTGACGAGGTTCCGAACCTCAGAGAATTCGCCGTCCAGAAGTTGCTGCATCACTCGGGGATCAAAAGCGGTTTTCCTGCGATTCACCGGAGGATATTTGCATTTTTCGACCGATTCGTTCTGTGGTGGACGCAACTCGGCCGCGGGCCGTGCGAGCGCCTCCGGCGCAAGGTTATGACTATGTTTCACGGTTTAAGAGGGGCAGTGTTAGGAGTTTTCGGGTAAAAAGTCGCGCCGCGATTCGCCATCCCGGCAAGCAGGGCGCAGGGCGAAAAATGTTCGCCGGCGCGATCGCATAAAAGGTTCAGCCGGTTAACGAGCGCCGGAATGCCGACTGAATCGGCGTATTTGAGCGGGCCGCCCCGGAAGGGTGCCCAGCCGGTGCCCATGATCATCCCGAAGTCGACATCGTCCGGAGATTGAACAACCCCTTCCTCGAGACAACGCGCCGCCTCGTTAACCATCACCAGCACCAGCCTGTCCCGCAGTTCCGCTTCATCGACGGCGGAGGGCTCCGCAGGCTGAAACTCGTTGAGTTGCGGATTCCGGCGTTCGGCACCCCGGCCGCTGTAGTCGTAAAAGCCTCGGCCGGATTTCCGTCCAAGCCAGCCCTTCGCCATCATCCGTTCCAGCGCATCCTGTTGTTGTAAGGGTGCCAGGCGTTTGATCCGTTGCGCCAGATCTTTTGCGACGTGGTGAGATACATCGAGGCCGACTTCATCATTCAATCGAAGCGGTCCCATCGGCATCCCGAAATCCAGCATAAGCTTATCGATTTTCTCGACGCGATGGCCTTCCGCAAAGAGCCGGATCGCTTCCACCATGTACGGTACAAGGACCCGGTTAACCAGGAATCCCGGACTGTCTTTGACGACTACAGGCTGTTTGCCGATCCCTTTGACGAATTGGATTGCCGTGGCCTGCGCGATCGCGCTGGTGTGCGGACCCACGACAACCTCGACCAGTTGCATCCGGTGAACCGGATTGAAAAAGTGGATTCCTACCACCCGCTCCGGATGAATGAGACCGTCCGCGATCGCGTCGATGGAAAGGGCGGAAGTATTTGTGGCGACCGTCTCGCACTGCACCCTCTGGTCGAGGGTTGCGAAAATCTGCTTTTTGGGCTCCAGCTTTTCGACGGCCGCTTCGATGACCAGATCCACGTCGCCAAGCGGTACATCCTCAACGACCGGAAGCACGCGATCAAAGCCCTGCCGAGCCTCGGCCTCAGTAAACACACGCCGTTTAACTCCGTCCCGATAGAGCTTCGCGATTGACTGGATCCCTTTACCGAGCGGCTCCGGGCCGACGTCTTTCAAAATCACCCGGATCCCGCGAGCGCTGAGCCACTGGGCGATTCCGGCGCCCATGATGCCCGCGCCGAGCACGAGCACTGTGGAGACGTTTTGCGGTGAGCCACCCGCGGGGAGCGGCACTTTCTTTGCGCGCTCCTGCAGAAAGAAGACCCGAATCAGATTTTGGGCAGCCGGACCGCAGGCAAGCTCGACGAACGCTTTCTTTTCGTTCTCCAGACATTGGGCTGGAGTGGCGCTCAGGTTGGCCACGACGACTTCCAGCGCCTTGAGGGGGGCCGGGTAGTTTCCGCGCGTTTTGGCAAGGGTCCTCTTTTGCGCCTGCGTTGTGAGGATTTTGGATAGTGGCGCCCGGTTGGAGAGCTGCGATTTGTAAGATCGCTTCCCGGTCAGCAGCAATTTCATTGCCAAATCGATGATTCGTTCCGCAGGAGCGACGGCATCGACGAGCCCGAGCTTGAGCGCCTGCCTGGCTGGGTATTGGCGGCCTGTCAGGATGGCTTCGATCGCGGTTGGCAGACCCGTCAATTTGGGCAGGCGCATTGTTCCACCCCAGGCCGGCAAGAGCCCTAACGTCGTCTCCGGAAGGCCGAGTTTCGTTGCCGGGTCGAGCGAGGCAACGCGGTAGTCGCAAGCGAGGGCCAGTTCCAGCCCGCCGCCCAGCGCAACGCCATGAATGGCCGCGATGACCGGGTAGGGAAGCTTGGCGATCCGCCCAAATGCCTTCTGTCCCTGCGCGACCGCGGCCGCAATCTGCTCCGGGCTCGAAGCCTGGGTGAAGACATTCAGGTCAGCGCCGGCGACGAAGACCTTCGCCTTGGCGCTCCGTATAATCAGCCCGTTCAACCGTGGTTCTGACTCAAGGAAGTCGAGGTGTTGACTCAACTCATCAAAGGTTTGCCCATCGAAAATATTCGCGGACGACTTTGGCCGGTCAAACGTCAGGATTGCAACACCGGACGCCTGCACTTCCCGGCGGATATTTTGACTTGCCGGGGTAGTCTGTTTTGTTAGTCGCGACTCAACCATAATGCACCTCCCTGGCCGCCGCCGACGCAAAGGGATACCAGCGCGCGGTCAGCCTTTCTGCGATGTAACTCTTTAAGGGCGGTCAATACGAGGCGTGACCCGGTCACGCCCACGGGATGCCCGAGGGCAATCGCGCCGCCGTTGACATTCAGAATCTCGTCTGGAATTTCGCCGAGGGCAGATTCGCGGCCGAGATATTGCCGGCAATAGTCATCGGATTTCGATGCTTTTTGGCAGCCGAGCACCTGCGCGGCGAAGGCCTCGTTGATCTCGATAATGTCGGCGTCTTTGAGGCCCAGGCCCACCCGTTGCTCAGCACGATGAATGGCGTAGACCGGTCCCAGCCCCATGCGCGAGGGATCAAGTCCTGCATAAGCGTAACCGAGCAGCCGGCCAAGCGGCGTTAACCCCGATTCTTTGAGCCCTTTCTCCGTCATCAGTAACAAGGCGGCAGCGCCGTCGGTGATCTGCGACGAGTTACCGGCCGTCACGGTGCCTGTGCCGGGTTCGAAAACGGGTTTCAGCTTCGCCAACGCTTCCAGGCTCTGGCCCTCGCGCGGGCCGTTGTCCTGGTCGATGTGCGGCTTACCGTTCCTGGACTTAGTGAGATAGACGGGAGTAATCTCCTGTCGCAATTTCTCCCGCGCTGCGACGGCTTTATGGTGAGATCTCAGCGCGAATTCGTCCTGTTCCTCGCGGGCAATATGAAAGTCCCGGCTGACATTCTCGGCGGTCTGGCCCATGTTGCATCCGCTCACCGGATCCGATAACCCCAATTGTAAACCGATGCGCGGCTTAAAGTCCGAAGGCCGAAAACTTGAGAGAATGCCGACCTTCTGCGTCACGTTTTTCGCTCGCGCCAAAGCGCCAAACTTTTTTGTCGTCTCATAAGGGTAGAGCATCGGCATTTGAGACATGCTCTCGACGCCCCCGACGACGAACGCATCCCCGCGGCCGGCAATCATCTTTTCCGCGGCCTGGGTCACCGCTTCGAAACCGGATGCACAATTCCGATGGACCGTGATCGCCGGCACCGATTCCGGCATGCCTGCGCGGAGCGCGATGACGCGGGCGACGTTTGCCGCGTCAACCGGTTGTCCGACGCAGCCCATAATGACTTCCTCGATCTTTCCGGGGTCGATGCCCGTGCGCGCCAGGAGAAGGCTGACGGCCGTTTTTCCGAGGTCAACCGCCTCGGTGTCCGCTAAAGCGGTACCTGCCTTGACGAACGGGGTTCTGACCCCCGCGACGATAAAAATTGGTTCCTTCATGTAAGAATGTGTAAGCGTTTATGACTGGTTAGGTTTGAGAGATGGAATTGTTAAAGCATGGTGTCGTCTACCCCGGCATTTTACCGGCGGTTTCTGCAACCGCCCGGACAGGATGACATAAGTAAAAAACTAATAAGTAAGTACATTAGTGCTTGTTAGGAATTAACATTCGTTAAATTAACATTGGTCGCACCCGGTAGGGGCCGCGTGCCTGGTTTTAATCCCGCAGGGGCTGCTGCCATGTAGACAATTATTCGGGTGGAATTCCGGCGCAGGGGGGGTGCTGCTGGACGCTCCGCACGGCGTGACCTCTGTTTTAGGCCCAACGGGCCGGGAGACCTTAGCCCAGGGTTTACCCTGGGTAGAGTCCTCCCTCCCGATCGAGCCCTGAAGGGGCGGCAGAAGGCGTTGCTGGTGGGTTCTGCCGTCCCTTCAGGGCTCATCGTGATTTTACGGTTTCCCAGGGTAAACCCTGGGCTAAGTTCTCGCGCCCCTTCGAAGCTGAGATCCGGTCCGGATTCCACCAAACTAACTGTGTAAATAGTATAAAACTGCCTCGTTAATGCTCAACAAACGCGTTAACGGTTAGCAATCTTTCGCGAGGCGCTCTTCCCGGAGCTCCGAATGGAAGGCATACCGGTCGAGCGCCGCCCGCAGCACGTTCGCTCCACCGTCCGTGCGGATTCGAGCCACCAGGCCCAACTGCGGATCGCGATCCAGTGCGATATCAAGGATCGTTACGCCGGTTGCCTGCGCCTCAGACCGGATGGCGTGTTCGACCTCCCGCTGCTGCAGCGCGGGCTTGAAGATCTTGCCCACGGCCGTGAGGGGAAGTTGAGGCGTGATCCTCACGCGCTTCGGGACGGCCGCGCGTTCGGGAATGCGGGCCGTCGCGAAATCCAGCAATTCCGCCTCGGTGACAAGGGCACCGGGCTTCGTCTGAACATAGACGACGGGGACTTCGCCTGCATAGGCATCGGGACTGCCGACGGCGGCTGCCGCTGCCACCGCAGGATGCTTGTGCAATGCGTCTTCGATCAGCTTGGGATCGATGTTGTGTCCGCCCCTGATGATGAGTTCCTTGCGCCGGCCCGTCAGCCAGAAGTACCCGTCAGAATCCCGGCGGCCGAGGTCCCCCGTGTTGAGCCACTTCTGGCCGTCGATCTCGATCCACAGGTCCTTGTCGTGCCGTGGATCAAGGTATCCGACGAACACGTTGGGTCCCTTGATCACCAACGTTCCGATCTCATCGGTGTCAGCCGCGCGTTGAAAGCGTCCGGCCTCATCAAGGATGACGGCGCGCATGCGCTGATAGGGGAGACGCAGACCGATCGAGCCGGGGCGCCTGTCGCCCAAGGGCGGATTGACCGAAGAGACGCATGCGGCCTCGGTCAGACCGTAACCCTCGGCGATCTTGACGCCGGTCTTCGCTTCGAAGAGGTCGATCAACTTGGCCGGCATCGGCGCTGCGCCGCATAAGGCGGACTCCAAGCTGGAGATATCATGGTTGCCGACCGGCACATCGAGGAGTGCCGAATAAACCGTAGGCACGCCCGAAAACCGCGCGACGCGGTAGTGAGCGACGATTTCCCAAAAGCGCGCAATCACGCCCCTTCCGCGATAGCCTTCCGGTGTCCCGAGCACCACATGATCGCCCTGCATCCAGGGCAACAGCCCGGTGACAAGCTGCGCGTTGGCATGAAACAGCGGCAACCCGCAAAACACGGTTCGCTGGGATTCGCCGGTCCGGAAAAACCGGGCTACGGCCCAGGCATCGAACACTTCATTGCCGTGGGTGCGCATGGCAATCTTAGGCTCGCCCGTGGTACCGCCGGTGCATAGGTAGGAAGACTTTGTCTCTGCCGTAATGGTCCGCAGCGCGATCAGCCGATCACCGGCCTGCGCGCGCATCGCCGCGCGGAAATCCATGACCTCGATACCGGGTACCGAGGCGTGCGGCGCGTGAGGTGACGGCGCCGCCGCGCCCTCCGGCAGATAAGCCGATAGATCGACCGTGGCAACCGACCTCAAGTCTTGCAGACCGCACAGCTGCGGGGCCAGTCTTGCCCAGAGATCGACGCCAGGCGAAGGCGCAAGCGTCACCAGCGCCCGCGCACGCGTTACCCGCAAGAGGTCCCGAATCTGGCCAGGTTCGAACAGCGGATTGATCACGAGTACCACCCCGGCCGCTTCACCGGCCCAAATCGCAAAATGCGTTTCGGGCAGATTCGGCAGGACAAGGGCAACCGGATGATCCGCATCAACCCCTAGTTTATGGAAGAGATTCGCCGCGCGCGTCACCTCTCCCAGCAATTCGGCATACGTCCAGCTGAACGCGCGATCATAGGTATCGGCGGTCAGAAAGAAGGACAGCGCCTTCGCATCCGGCCGGCTTTTCGCGGAGGTCGACAGCGCATCATAGGTCGAAGGCGGCAAGCCGCGATCGGCCAGCGGCTCGGCTTCGAAAGCTTCAGCCTCAGCCGAATTTCGGATAGGCACGCAGCAAGGGGTCGTCATGGATTTACCGCCGCCTCCTCGAGGGGGTGTGGCCCGAGTTCTGCCGGCCCGGTGCGAACCGTGCGGCCCAGAATTGTCCTGAGGACTTCGGCCAATGTCGCCGCCGGGTTGGCCGCCGATCCGGCGCTACGCCATCCGATCACCCGATCTGGCCGCACCAAAACGGCACCCTTTGTGGAAATGCCGCGGAACTGCGCCCAGGCCAGGCGGGGGTCGAACAGGTCGCCGTCGATATGGCCAATCCGCACGGCATCGATGGGCAGATCGTCGGCGACAGCGAGCGCGGCGGCCGCAGCGCACCAGTCCTGCCCGTCTTCGCCGGCAATCAGCAGGAAACGGCCGGGCCGGACGACATCCTTCAGGGCCAAACGATTGCCGGACTCGTCGTCCAGCCAGGCGTGCGGTAATGGGCTGCCCGGACGCGTGCTCGGTTCGTAGAGGCGGATATCGTCGATCGGCTCGGGTTCGGGTGAGCCATCCGGGATGACGGCCGCGGAGCAATAACGGTAGCCGTATTCAACGTTCAGTTCGTCGGTCTCGCCGCTCATACGTCTGATCGCGCGCAAGGCTTCGCGCCGATGCTCCGCATCCTCCGGCTTGCCGCTCCAGATCCTCCTGAATTGCGTCCAGTTGACCTCCGCGGGCGCACCCGGTTTGAGGCCGAACTTCAGCCCCATCTCCATATGCAACATCGAATTCTCCAGCGCACGCTGGACGTTGCGGGCATCAACCGGGCGGCGCTCCGTTTCGTAGGTGTCGAGCAGGGCTTCACCGGCGTGGCCCTTAAGCACGGCGGCAAGCTTCCAGCACAGGTTATACGCATCCTGAATGCCGCTGCAGAGGCCGAGACCGCCGGTTGGCGGGTGGCGGTGCGCCGCGTCTCCCACCAGGAACACCCGGTCCGCACGGAACTTCGCTGCCAGCACCCCTTCCAGCGTCCAGCGCGTTATCTTGTGGATCTTCATCGGCAGTTCAGAGATGCCGAGCGCCAGACGCATGTTCCTTTCGATGTGCTCGTCGGTAAGACCTTTCGGCCCTATGCCCTGGTAGGTGACGTGAAAAACCCACTCCTCGCTGTCCGGGCCCCAATGGTCGGGCCCCATCGGCACGAGCACCGCCATTTCGCCGATCGCGGGACACCAGATCCAACGGACCAACACGTCCGGATCTCGCGCGAGCTTGGACAAGTCGGCCGTGACGTGCGCCGATATCATCTGGGCGACCACCCCCAGGCCCTCGTAGCCGATACCCGCCATCCGCGGAATGGTGCGGCCCCCATCGCAGCCAAGCAGGTAGCGCGCCCGCACGGTGTACTCGGAGCCCGTATCATGGTTCTTGATCCGCGCACTGACGCCGTCGCCATCCTGCTCCAGCCCGATGACTTCATGGTGAAACCGGATTTTGCCCGGATTGAGCTTCTCGGCGCGCGCCTTCATGATCGGTTCCAGACGAATTTGCGGCAGGTTGGCGCTGCGGCAGGCGCTGGCCTGCATCCAGTTGAGGTTCGTGTATCCGCAGCCCCAGGTCTCGATTTTGCCGATCAGCCGGCCGAAGTCCGGGTCCGGGCCGGTAAAGCCGGCATACCAGGCCATCGCGCGCATGTTCTCGGCGGGCGTGCTCCGGGCATAGACCGGCTCGGCGACGCCGGCATCGCTGAGAATTTCCATCGTGCGCTGATTCAGCTGGTGCGCCTTGGGCAGGACCGACGTGGTCGGCAGCGCCGACACGAGAAGGTGCTCGACGCCAAACGTCGACAGTAACATCGACGCGGTCAGCCCGGCGCCTCCGCCGCCCACGATCAAAACAGGCGTTTCATCGGCCATAAATTTGCCCCCTCACTTTGGTTCTGAACACTGGCCCGCCGGGGAGATGGCAGGCCAGGGCTCCGTGTTGTTGCTTATTCATGATGTTGGAAGGTTTCGGGTGGTGTAGCGCGCGAACCGTTCAACCGGTGGCAAGGTTGAAGCCGAACTCGGTTCCCCAGGCGTTCAACTCGTTGAACATCCAACTCCTCGGCTTCATCGGAACATGTTCATGCCAGGGCCGGGGCTCGCACATGCCGAGCTCGGGAATGAACGCGTCCATCTCGGTGTAGAGCTCCACGATGACCTTGTCGGGGTCATGGTGGTAGGCGGCCACGTTGTGGCCCGCCGTGTGGCGCGAGGGACCCCAGAGCAGATTGACGCCGGCTGCGCGCAAGGCGTCGGCGGCCAGGGCATGACAGGAGCTCTCCCTGAGCTCGAAGGCGATATGGTGGGCGCGCGATTCCGGCGCCTTAACGATGTTGACGACGTGGTGTTCCCGATTGCAGGTGAGGAAGTTAGCAATCCCGGCGATGTCGTCGGTGAGCCAGAAGCCGAGAAAGTCCTGAAAGAACGTCACCAGCTTGTCGCCTTCCCGGGAGAGGACCGCCACGTGCCCCAGGCGCAGCGGCGACACGCCGGTTTGCTTGAAGCCCGGCGCGGAAGCTTCGATCGCATTGTAGAACTGGACCGCAAGGCCGCCCGGGGCTTCCACCTCGACCAGTTCGGCAACGCCGGGCTGACTATCGGTCTTGATCGTAGCTGCAAGGCCAAGTTCGCGCGCGTCGCGGGCGAGGTCGTTGACCGAGATGTCTGGCTTCAGGTGAAAGCCCACGTGGAGCAGCGCCTTCTGGTCGGTAGGGCGCAGAACCAGATCGTGATGGCTGTAACCGATCGATAAATAGACCGATCCGTCGTCTCCCTGTGCGACCTCGGTCAGCCCGATCGCTTTGAGGTAGTGTTCCTTGGTCCGTTCTATATCCGGTGTGCCCAGCGCGACGTATCCGAGCTGGAATGTTTTTGGATTGAATTTTTTTGGTTGCATAAACTTTTCCTGCTTGACGCTCTCGTCCCGCTCGTCAGACGACCCGCTGCCGCTGTACGCCGAGAACCCCGCCGTCGAGTTCGACGACGTCGCCGTGTTTAAGAAACTCCGGCGGCTTCATCCCTGCCCCCACGCCCTCAGGCGTGCCGGTGGCAATGACGTCGCCGGGTAACAGGGTCATGAACTGGCTTAGATGCGAGACGATCTCGGCCACGCTGAAAATCATGTCGCTCGTATTGCCCTTTTGCCGGACGGCGCCGTTGACGGCGAGCGTGAGCGGCAGCTGCTGAGGATCGGCGATCTCGTCTGCCGTCACCAGCCAGGGGCCCAGCGGGCCGAAGGTGTCGAAGCTCTTGCCTTTTACCCACTGGCCGCTGCGGTTGACTTGCCAGTCGCGCTCCGACACGTCGTTGGCGAGACAGTAGCCGGCGACGTGCGAAAGCGCGTTTTCAACCCTGACGCGCTGGGCTTTGACGCCGATGACCACGGCAAGCTCCGCCTCCCAGTCCAGCGTGTCGGAGCCCTCAGGCTGCACGACATCGTCATTGGGACCCTGGATGCAGGTGATCGCCTTGTTGAGTACGACCGGGTGCTTCGGGATGGGCATGCCGGACTCGGCGGCGTGTCTGCGGTAGTTGACGCCGATTGCGATGAACTGGCGTGTGCCGTGGATCGGCGCGCCAATGCGAGTCGTTTCGGAAACGACAGGCATCTTATTGAGATCGACCGCCCCGATGGCGCGCAGCTTTTCCGGCGCGAGCCAGTCCGGGGTGATGTCGGGGACCAGGAGGGACAGGTCGCGCTTGACGCCCTTGGCATCGAGGGCGCCCGCCCTCTCGAAACCTGGGGGACCATGCCGGAAAAGTTTCATTGGTGTCCCCCCTGTTGGGAAACGCTTTGTTTCTTATTTATTTTCATAAAATAGATTTAAAGCACGTAAAAATATTTGTCAAAAGAAAATATATTTTCGTGTGAAAAAAAGATTTTTGTGGACGATGATCAACGGCGGTCGTATCCGGTGTGATCGGCTCCGTGTTATCCGCGGCCTGAAATGGCGCTTTCGCGATTCCCTTAGAATGGGGAAGCGCCGAAAGCGGTCACGCGCGACAGGAGCGACCGCGCATAGAACATTAACTAGTGAACGTATGAGTGCAAAAACCCAGTCCGACCGGGTATTCGACAGGCTTCGGGACGATATCCTCGCGTGCCAGCTGCTCCCCGACAGCAAGCTGCGCATCAATGAGATCGCGGAATCGTCCGGGGTCAGCCAGGGCGCGGTGCGCGAGGCGCTGTCGCGGCTGGGCGCCGAAGGCTTGGTCGTTGCCGAGTCACAAAAAGGTTATCGAGTCGCCCCGCTTTCCGCGGAAGACCTGGGCGATCTGACGGAAGCTCGCGTCGAGATCGAGCGGATCGTCCTTTCTCGGTCAATCGCCCGGGGCGACCTTGAGTGGGAGACGAACCTGGTCGCCGCGTGGCACCGGCTCTCCAAGATCTCGGAACGACCGCCCGAAGACCCGCACGTTATAGAGCAATGGGCTGCTGCTCACGCCGGATTTCACCAGGCCCTGGTGGGCGCCTGCGGCTCGAACAAGCTCCTGCAGATCCGCTCCCAGCTCTACCAGCAATCCGAGCGTTATCGGCGCTATTCCGGTGTCGTAGGCCGCGGGCGCGATGTATCCGCCGAGCACCGGAGAATCTTCGAGGCGACGATCGCGCGTGACGCCGCCGCAGCCACCAAGGCGATCACCGAGCACCTACGCCTGACGACGGAGATCATCGTCAGCTCCTCCCTCCTGGTAACTGTAAAACAGTTGGAGATGGCTACACCCATTCTCAGCCAGGTTGAGCCTTTGGGAGGTAACCACAACGGTCTAACCAACCCTTAGAATTTTGGGCGCTGATGGCGCGCAAGCCGGCGCCGATGTCCGTTCCACGGCTTCGCGCGTGCGCGCCTGGAACTGACGCAAATAGCCCTTTACACGAAACTCTTATTCCAGAGCTCTTCAACCGGATCACGACGGACGAGCGCTCTGTGGAGTTTCTGACCCTGCCGGGCTACGAACGGCTTGACTAACAACCTTCTAACGGGGCGAGTTGCTCTCCAGCAAAACCTAACCAACCAACAAAAGATAGAGAAAACGATGAGCATAATAGTTAACGAAACGAGAACCGCGCAGGCGCCGCCTGCACCGATTTCTACAACCCAGAACCGCCGGGCCGAGCCCGGGACGCGGTGGCAGGGGGTGACCCGCCCCTACACCAAAGAGGAGATCCTGCGGCTGCAAGGCACCGTCACGATCGAACACACCCTGGCCCGCCTGGGTGCCGAGCGGCTCTGGCAGCTGCTGCAGGAAGAAGCGTATGTGCCCGCGCTGGGGGCGCTGACGGGCAATCAGGCCGTCCAGCAAGTCAAGGCCGGCCTCAAAGCCATTTACCTCAGCGGCTGGCAGGTGGCTGCCGACGCCAACCTGGCCTGCCAGATGTACCCCGACCAGAGTCTCTATCCGGCTAACAGCGTGCCGGCGGTGGTCAAGCGCATCAACCAGGCGCTGCTGCGGGCCGACCAGATCCACCACCTGGAGGGCAGGGACCACGTCCATTGGCTGGCGCCGATCGTGGCGGACGCGGAGGCCGGCTTTGGCGGGCCGCTCAACGTCTTCGAGTTGGTCAAGGCGCTGATCGAGGCGGGCGCGGCCGGCGTGCACCTGGAGGACCAGCTGGCGTCCGAAAAGAAGTGCGGCCATATGGGCGGTAAGGTCCTCATCCCGACCCAGCATGCGATCAAGCACCTGGTGGCGGCGCGCCTGGCCGCGGACATTTGCGAGGTGCCGACGGTGCTCATCGCCCGAACCGATGCCAACGGCGCCACCCTGCTTACCAACGACGTCGACGAGCGCGACAAGCCGTTTCTCACCGGCGAACGGAGCCCGGAGGGCTTCTTCCGGGTGCGCGCCGGCATCGAGCAGGCAATCGCCCGGGCGGTGGCCTATGCCCCGTACGCGGACCTGATCTGGTGTGAAACCAGCGAGCCGGACCTGGCCGAGGCCAAACGCTTCGCCGAAGGCGTCCACCAGCAGCATTCGGGCAAACTGCTGGCCTACAATTGCTCGCCCTCGTTCAACTGGAAGAAGAAACTCGATGACGCCACGATCGCGCGATTCCAGCGGGAACTGGCGGCGATGGGTTACAAGTTTCAATTCATCACGCTGGCCGGTTTTCATGCCTTAAACTACAGCATGTTCAACCTGTCCCAGGGGTACCAGGAGCGCGGAATGTCGGCCTATGCCGAGTTGCAGGAAGCCGAGTTTGCGGCCGAGGCCACCGGGTACACGGCAACCAGGCACCAGCGGGAAGTCGGTACGGGTTATTTCGATGAGGTGAGCCTGGTGATCTCCGGGGGCGAGTCGTCGACCACGGCCTTGCACGGTTCTACCGAGACGGAGCAATTTCATTAATGAATCGCGGAGCCCGTCTGGAACCGTCGAGTTAAAAAACCGCCATGAGTTAAGCGTGTGGTGCGAGTTAAAAACTGTCTGAACTGAACCGGACCGCGCCGATGGCGACGGCCGTCAACCGCAACGGGCACCTTATACCATTCATACAGTCACTTAGGTAGAATTCCGGCTCAGGGGGGTGCCGGCGCCGGAGGATGCTCCCCACCTCGTTAAATCGGTCTCAGGCCCAACGGGCCGGTTCTCAGGCGCAACGGGCCGGTTCTTAGGCCCAACGGGCCGGTAGAACATAGCCCAGGGTTTACCCCTGAGCTTTACCCACATTGTTTGAGGGCAGCGCGGGGACGGCCGTGACCGTCTTTCGGCCCGAAGGGCCAAGAGAACATAGCCCAGCGTTTACCCCTCGACCTGACCCGCAATTCTGCCACCGTCAAGCAAGACCCGGCACGCGCCACGCATCCGCGCGTCTCTCTATACCATTCCGCCGGCAATGGAGCTAAAATCTTGTC
>JAFBAP010000128.1 GCA_019247695.1 Verrucomicrobiota bacterium
CTACCCGCGTGAGGTATGGATGCCTTCCTCTGCGTGTTCTGCAGATGAAAATGAAAGTGCCGGGTGTCGAGTGCCGGGTGCCGGGTGGGGTTCGGAGCGGCTTTGCCCCACGGGCCTTAATCTGTGTCAATCTGTGTAATCTGTGGATGTCTCCCCTTTTCTGCGTTCTCTGCGTGTTCTGCGGATGATCCTGTGTTTCGCCGGACGATTGGACCCGGTGATACGACGTCTCCGAACGCCAAACCCCGAACCCCGAACTCCGAACTTTCCCTGCTTGGATCATCTCGTGAACCGAGTAGGCTGGCCACGATGGAAAGGCTGTACTACCAGCGGCCGGGTACTGCGCCCGCCACCCTCGAGTTGCCGCCCGCGCACGCAGGCCGTTCGCCGGTCATGCGTCTCATGGAGTATGACGCTCAGGTGCTGCATGACCGAATCATAGAAGGTGTGCATGACTTACCTGAGGATTCCGAGTCACGCCAGGTCCGATGGCTCAATGTAGGCGGCTTGGGCGACGTCGAACTTCTGCGCAGCCTGGGCCAGCATTTCCACATTCACCCGCTGGCCCTGGAAGATACGTTGGACCCAAGCCAGCGGCCGAAGCTAGACGAATACGAGGGCCAGCTCTTCATCGTGCTCAAAATGGTGTACGAGGGGGGCCCGGGTGAAATCGTGTTCGAGCAGGTCAGCTTCGTCCTGGGGCGCAATTGGTTGATCACCTTTCAGGAAGATGCCGAGCGTGATGTGTTCGAGCCGATCCGAACGCGCCTTCGAGAGGCGGCCGGTAACCTTCGGTTCATGCGGGTCGACTACCTGGCTTACGCGCTGATCGATGCCATCGTCGATCACTACTTTCCGATCATGGAAAGCGTGGGTGAAGCCGTGGATGACCTCGAGCAGGCGTTGCTCGGCGGTCCTAACCCCGAGGCGCTTCAGCGCATCCATGCGATCCGGAGGACCCTGCTCCAATTGCGACGGGCCATCTGGCCCACCCGTGACGTCATCGGCCGTCTTTACCGGGATGAGACGGGACACATTTCGGATCGAACGAAACCCTTTCTGCGCGACTGTTACGATCACGCGGTTACCCTCATTGACCTGCTCGAAAATTACCGGGACGCCACCGGCAACCTCACTGAACTTTACCTCTCGAGCTTGAGCATGCGCACCAATGAAATCGTGCGGGTCCTAACCGTTGTGTCATCGATCTTTATCCCGCTGACGTTTATCGCTGGTGTGTACGGGATGAATTTCGACACAAGCAAGGGCCGATTCAATATGCCGGAACTGCATTGGAGGTATGGCTATCCGGCGGCGCTCCTGCTCATGGCCCTAATCGCCGGGTCCATGCTCTATTATTTCAGGCGTAAAAAGTGGCTGTAGGGAAATGTTCGGAGTTCGGAGCACGGCAAAAAACCCAGCGCCTGTGGTGTGAGCGAGTGAAACGCCACAGGTAAAAAAGGGCAACATGACCGAGAATTCCTCTCGTCTGTGGACCTTCGATGCATTGTTATGTGCGTTTGCTGCAGACTACGCCAACGAGAACGCTTGCGAGCTCCGAACTCCGAACTCCGAATTCCGAACGCGACTTCAGGAGGAGTCCGCTTTGGGGTCGCGCGGTGCGTTTTGGACGTTGCCGTTGCCACCGTCAACCGCTCGCAACGGCCCACGACGCTTGTAGAAATCGTACCTTGCCAGAATGGTCCGGACGTACCGTGCGGTTGACGGGAACGGGATGCTCGCCTGGAAGGTTTCCGCTTCGACCGGCCCGCTGCCTTTCTGCATCGCGGTACGGATCCAGCGGTCGACGCGGCTGCGGCCGGCATTGTATTCGGCCAGTGCGAACGGGACGGCATCGTCGCGATCATTCCAGCGCTGCAGCGCTTTGCTGAGGTACCACGTCCCGACGCGGATATTGATTTCCGGGTCAAGCAGCTGGGCAGGTTCAAAATGCGGAATGCCGTTGGCCGCAGCCCAGTCCCTGGCGGCGATCTCGGAGACCTGCATCAGGCCGCGTTCCCCGTTGCGTCCCTGCATGTCGCTCTGGAAACGGCTTTCGCGCCAGATCACCGCCTTGACCAGCCGGGGATCGACCCGCTGCGCCTCCGCGATTCGCACGATGAGCGAATCGTACCGGCGATAGTCGGTCCAGTTCTTCAGTTCGCGCAGGACGTACAGCGGATCCTTGGAACGAACCATGAGAAAGGTGACGGCTGACACCAGGGCAAGAAAGACGATCACTCCCAGTTCAAGCGCGTACCGCCACCCTTGCCTGGAGAGTTTACTTCGAATTTCCGTTCGCTCTTTTCGAGACCCCATTCAAGTTACCTGAACAGCACCATGCAGCGGTTTGTTCGCGTTATCACCGATGATCTCGCCGATAAAGAATTAGAATACGTTATCCCTGGCGATTGGGCCAGCAAGATTGAGGTCGGGTCGCGCGTCAAGGTGCCGTTGCGCAGCCGTGATTTGCTCGCCACCGTGGTGGCCCTTTCGGACCAGGCCACCGTGGAACGGGCCCGGCCGGTGACTGCAATCGTTTCACCCAGCCCGGTACTCAGCCCGGCCCTGCTCGAGCTGGTCCGCTGGATGTCGGACTACTACTGCTGCTCGCTCGGCGTCGCGTTGCGGGCCGCCATTCCCCAGGTGATCCGTCGCGCCGAGGTCGGTTTCAAACGCGAGCGTTACGTCGAGCCGATCCTCAACGTTGCGCCGGACGAGCTGGAGACGTTGCGCCGGCGGTCACCCCGGCAGGCGGCCGTGTACGATTGGCTTTGCGGGGTCCAGAGGCATCCGACGCGGTGGGCGGACGCACGAGCCGGCGCAGGCACGACCGACCGGACCCTTCAACAACTGGTTGAACGCGGTCTGGTCAAGGTGTCGGTGCTGAACACCGGACGCGATCCTTACGGCGGGGAGAAATTCGTTCCGAGCCAGCCGCTCGCCCTGAACGATGAGCAGCAATCCGCACTGCAGATGGTGGTCTCTTTGATCCAGGAACGGAACCCGCAGCCGGTCCTGCTGCATGGCGTCACCGGCAGCGGCAAGACGGAGGTTTACCTCCAGGCGATCCGGCGATGCCTGGAGCATAACCGCGGCGCGCTGATCCTCGTGCCGGAAATCACCTTGACGCCGCAAACCGTTGAGCGGTTCAAGATGCGTTTCGGCGCGGAGACGGTCGCCGTGTTGCACAGCCATTTATCGGCCGGCGAGCGTCATGACGAGTGGCACAAGCTGCGTGACCGGCGGGCCAGCGTGGCGATCGGGGCGCGCAGCGCCGTGTTTGCCCCGGTGCCGAACCTGGGCCTCATCGTGGTCGATGAGGAACACGAAAATTCGTACAAACAAGAGGAAGCGCCGTGTTATCACGCCCGGGATCTGGCGGTGGTGCGCGCCCGATTTGAGAAATGCGCCGTGCTTCTCGGGAGTGCCACTCCCTCGATGGAGAGCTACCAGAATGCCCACTCCGGCAAATACCGCCTGGCCCGCCTCCAGGCGCGCGTCGACGATCGCGGCATGCCCCTGATGCGGGTCGTGGATCTCCGCCAGGAGTTTCTCAAACAAAAAGCGTTGCCGATCATCTCGACCCGGCTCAGCCTGGCCATTGAAGAACGCCTCCAAAGGAAAGAACAAGCGATTCTGTTCCTCAACCGGCGAGGCTTCGCCTCCTCCCTGGTTTGCAATGCCTGCGGCTACGTCTGCGAATGCCCGAACTGCAGCGTCGCCCTGACGTACCACCTGGAGGAAAACCGGATCAAATGCCACCTCTGCGGTCACGCCGCGGTTGCCCCTAACAAATGTCCGCAGTGCGCCGACCCGGGCATCCGGTACGCCGGTTACGGCACTGAGAAGGTTGAGGGCGCTGTCCGGAAGCTTTTTCCTCACGCCGTAATTGCCCGCATGGATGCCGACACGATGACGCGAAAGGATGCCTACCGCGAGACGCTCACGTCATTTCGTACCGGTAAGATCGATATCCTGATCGGGACGCAGATGATCGCCAAAGGACTCGATTTCCCCAACGTCACCGTCGTCGGCATCATCAATGCCGACGTGGGATTGCACATCCCGGACTTCCGGGCCGGCGAACGCACCTTTCAGCTTCTGACCCAGGTGGCGGGCCGGGCCGGACGCGGCGACCTGGCCGGCGAGGTGTTTGTGCAGAGTTCCACCCCGTTCAGCCCTTCCATTCAGTTTGCGCGCCACCATGATTACGTGGGCTTTTGGGAACAGGAAAGCGAGTTCCGGGAACGGTGCGATTACCCGCCTTTCGTGCACTTTATTCTGATCCACGTGCGTTCGGAGCACCAGGGCCGGGCGGAACTCTCGGCTGAAACCCTTCACCGGCGTCTCCGGGAAGGATTGGACCCGTCAGTGACGCTGCACGCCGTCGTGCCTGCGCCGATCGCGCGCACCAAGGGCTCTTACCGCTTTCACATCCTGCTGCGCAGCCGGGCCATCCTTCGGCTGAGCCGGCAAATCAAAGCGGCGATCGAGAAGATCACGTTTCCGGAAGACGTTCACGTCGGGGTTGACGTCGATCCGTATCAGTTGCTTTGAGTGTCGAGTGTCGAGTGTCGGGTGTCGGGTGTTTAGGTCGATCGGTATCGCCTGCTCTGATTGGGGCGGCGACTCACGCTGCGGTCAGCGTGAGCTCAGTGAGTTCGGGCGGACAATCGAACCGTACGGGCATGCCGACCATGCCGAGCCCGCGCCCGGTGTAAACAAGCCGGCCGTCCAGTTCGTAGAGGCCCGTATGGAAAATTTGTCCCCAGGACGGCAGGACCACCGGACCCAGCGCCGGGATACGGACTTGCCCACCGTGGCTGTGGCCGGAAAGCTGCAACTGCACCGGCGTTGACCGGACCATCGTCGGAAAGTAGTCCGGTTCGTGCACCAGGGCCAAGGCCACATCGTTTTTACGGCAACCGTCGAATGCGCGCTTCGGATCAGGGATTCCGCCCCAGACCGAGTCGAGCCCGGCGAGGTAAAGCCGGCCGGCCGGCGGCCCCAGGTGCACGCCACGGTTCACCAGCACCTCGATGGACTGGGCCGCGAGCGCGTCACGAATCACGTCGGCGCCTTCCCAGCAATCGTGATTCCCCAGCACGGCAAAGACGCCGTACCTTGCGTTCAGCCGGCCGACGACCGGGGCGAGTTCGTTAATCGCCTCCACTTTCGTGTAGATGTAATCGCCGCCGAGCAGGATCAGGTCCGGGTTCAACGCATTGGCTTGTTCCACCGCCCGCTCGATGAGCTCGCGCGGGGTGTAAGGAAAAAGGTGATGGTCCGACATCAAAACCAGCCGGAATCCCTCAAGGGCAGAGCTAAAATGCGGGAGCCGGATCGTCCGGCGCTCCAGTATCAGCTCCTGTGGTTCGATCCCATGCGCGTAGCCGCCCACCGCGGTACAACCCGTTACGGAGCTGGCCAGGGCGGCGGCGCCGAGTTGAAAGAATTTACGTCGATTCAATGGTACGGAAGTGTCGAGCTCCAATAAGGTGTAACGTTCCAGCAATAAGACGCACGAAAGTGCGGTTCATTCACACATTGAATCGGCGCGATGCTGGCAATGTTCAATAATTTGGATCGAAGTGGTTCGGAAGCGGGTCGGCTTGCTCCCGTGTACGAAAGTAAACTCCAGATGCCCCCCGCAAAAGAGGCGACGCGGTTTGAAGGTGGTGGAGAACGAATACCCGCAGCCCGCGATGCGGACCTGACCTTCAGGGCGGTCGGCGCGCGAGCAACTGAGCATGGCGTCCTGGCCGTTGATGATGCGAAACACGTATCGCGTATGGGCGGTGACAACCCGTAACAGGTCGCCGGGCCGCACCGTTTCCAGGTCAAACTCGTCCTCTGGCAAGGCGGCTTGCCGGGAGATGAACGTTTCCCAATCTTCCGTCACAAAAACGCGATACAACGACGATAGCATAAACGAATTTCAGGAAGAAAGGAGTTTCGACAGCCGGGCCGGGGACCCGGAGAATGCCGGTCGTCGATGCTCCTTAGCCTTTGATTCCCCATGACCCGCCAAATCCGAGGGACGGCCTTGCTCAGTCGTAACGCAACGCTTTCACCGGATCGAGCCGCGCGGCAAAATAGGCCGGAATCAGCGCGGCTACCGAACAGATCAGGAAACCGCTGATGCAAATCATGGCAACATCGGTCGGGATCACTTCGGCCGGAATTTCGCTGAACTGGTACACGGAGGCCGGAAAGAGTTCGACGTGGAGCGCCGACGCGAGGAAGTCCCGCACCTGATTGCGATATTGCACCAGGGCAATGCCCGCGCCTAAACCCAGCAAGGTGCCAAAAAAGCCGACGATCATTCCCTGGGCCAGAAAAATCCAAAGGATCTGGCGCACCTGCGCTCCGAGTGCCTTCATGACGCCGATCTCCCGCGTTTTCTGGACGGTGGTGGTGATGAGCGTGCTCATGATCCCAAACGCCGCGACGATGACCACGAAGATAAGGACGAAAAACATCGTCGTTCGCTCGATTTTGATGGCATCGAACAGCTCCTTGTTGTCCTCGATCCAGGTGGCCGCGGTAACCGGCGGTTGCAGCAACGGCTCGAGCCGGGCTTTGACCTCATCGACTTTGAACGGATCCGTGGTCCTGACCTCCAGGGCATGCACCGCGTCGCCCAGGCTGTAGGCTTCCTGGCCGATGTGCAGCGGGACCAGGATGTAATCGGAATCGTAAGCGTAGCGCCCGACATTGAAAATTCCGGCGATCGTCACCTGCTCGGGCAACAGCATATCGTGTACCTGGTCGAGCAACGCCTTGTTCTCCTTGATCTGTTCAGCCTTCCTGAGGGTATTGAGCACCTCATTGAGGTTGTGAGGTGAGTAGAGCGTGATGGTATCGCCCACCGACGCGTTCATCAGCACGGCGAGTTCCGAACCGATCACGCAAGTGTCACCCTCAAGGTCAAACTTGCCCGCGATAAGGTACTTCTCGAAATCAGTAACTTTCTCCTGTTTGTCCGGTTCAATGCCGAGGATCCACGGCGTCAGACGGCGGTTTTGAAACTCGGCAACCACCCGGCCCTGCATCACCGGTGCGACCGCAACGACCCCCGGGGTTTTTTGGACGTTTTCCAACAACGGACGCCAACCGGTGAGCAAACCTCCCTCGTTCCGGATCAGGATGTGCGACTCGAACCCGGCGACCTTGCGCTGCAGTTCGCGTTCGAAACCGGTCATGACCGAGATCACGATGATGAGCACGCTGATTCCGAGGACCACGCCGAAGATCGATATCAACGTGATAAGGGACAGGAAGGTGCGCTTCGGCCGGAGGTAACGCCAGGCGATGAAGGTGCTGAATGGAAGAAATGCCACGAGTCAAAAAATCGCTAAGAATCAAATGCCACAAATGCCACAAGCGGAAAAATGCCACAAATTAAAGATCACCAATGCGAGGCTCGGAGAACAAATGCCACGGTTGAATGAGTTAAGAATGCTACGAACGGGGGATGCGAAGCCTGGCGGGGGGGTGAAAACCGTTGGGCTGGACAATAATAAAACATTAATCTAATGAGTTATCGATGTTGCAGAACAAGACCTTTGAGCTGGCGGCCGAGGCGATAGAGTTGGTGAAAAGTTTCCCGCGCGGCATTGCTCATGAGGTTGTTGCCAAACAGTTTGTACGGGCCGCCACTTCGACCGCGGCAAATTATCGGGCAGCCATCCAGGCGCGTTTCCGTCCCGAGTTTCTGTCCAAGATAAACATCGTTCTCGAGGAAGCGGATGAAACCCGGTTTTGGTTGGAGTTGAGGCGCAGAACTCATCTTGTTCAGAGTGCGGAAGTTATATCGATTTACGGACGTGCCGATGAGGTCGTTGCGATGGCGCTCGCAGCGCGGCAAACCACTCGGCACAACGAAAGTCCAGAGAAGGATCGGACCACTTTTTGACGTGAGACCTGGAAAACCGTGCGCCAGCCACTTACGCCATTTTCATCTCCTCATCGATGCGCTTGTTCACTCGTTGCGCCCTTGGTTTTCTTCCATTTGTGGCATTTTTCCGCTTGTGGCATTTCCCTCCGCCGCCCGCGGCTTGAGGTGCGGAAACAGGATCACGTCCCGGATGGATTCGGCGCCGGTGAGCATCATGACCAACCGGTCGATACCCAGGCCGATGCCGCCGGCGGGCGGCATCCCGTGCTCGAGTGCGAGCAGGAAATCTTCATCGATCTTCTGCACTTCCTCACCGGCCTGGGCAAGCAACCGTTCCCGTTGCACGACGGGGTCATTGAGTTCCGAGTAGCCGGGTGAGAGTTCCTGGCCGTTAACGATCAGTTCGTACACGTCAACGATGGCCGGGTCCTGCAGGTTCTGTTTGGCCAGGGGCACGAGTTCCTTCGGCAGATGGGTGACGAAAAGCGGGTCGATCGTCTTTTCTTCGATCAGCTTTTCAAACATTTGCTGGGTGATTTCGAATTCCTCCATCTCGGGGCGGACCTCGACGTTCAACTCCGCGCAGCGCGCCAGTTTTTCCTGCCTGGAGCGTCCGAACCACGCCGGATCGATCCCGGTGATCAGGTCGTGGTACCGGGCCCGCCGCCATGGCCGCTGGAGGTTGATGGTTTTGGTCAGGTCACCTGCGGCATTCCGGTGCTCGATTTGCAAGGTGCCGGCTGCCTTTTCGGCGAGGGTGCAGACCAGTTCTTCGACCAGGTTGGCCATCATCTCGAAATCCGCGTACGCCCAATAGGCCTCCAGCATCGTAAACTCGGGGTTGTGCCGGCGGGAAACGCCTTCGTTGCGGAAGTTCCGGTTCAATTCGAAGATTTTAGGGTACCCGCCGACGAGCAGCCGTTTCAGGTAAAGCTCGGGGGCGATGCGCAGGTACAGGTCCATGCCGAGCGCGTTGTGATGAGTCTGGAACGGCCGGGCGGCAGCGCCTCCGGCGATGGCTTGCATCATCGGGGTTTCGACCTCGATGAAACCGCGGCCGGAGAGGAACTGCCGGATCTCCTGGACGATGCGGCTGCGTTGCAGGAAGACTGTGCGCGAATCCGGGTTTGCCAACAGATCCAGGTAACGCTGGCGGTAACGGGTTTCGACATCCGCCACGCCGTGCCATTTGTCCGGCAACGGCCGGAGCGCCTTGCTCAAAACCTGGAACGACTCCGCCCGCACGGTGAGTTCACCGGTTCGCGTGATGAAGCAGGCGCCGTTTACCCCGATGAAATCGCCCGTGTCGAGCAGATCGAACGTTTCGGCTTCGTCCGGCGACAACCCTTTCAGACTGATAAAAATCTGGATCCGGCCGGTGATGTCGCTGAGGTCGAGGAACTGGCTTTTGCCCATGTTACGGTGGGCGGTGATGCGGCCGGCCACCCGCACCTTTTGACCTTCGACAAATTTCTCGCGAACTTCCGCGATCGTCCCGTCGGCTTCGAACCGGGCGCCGAAGGCGTTTACGCCTCGCGCCTGGAGCCGGTGCAGTTTCTGTCGACGGATCGCGAGAAGCTCGTTTTCTTCCATGGGGACGTACTCAAGCGTAAATCCGGGCAACGTCCAGGCCGGTGCCGGCTGGTTTGTCGGTTGCCTGCCTTCGGGGAGCGTCAACGCGCCCCCTTCAGATCACCGGCGTTTTGGTGTCCGTGAGATAATTAAACAGTTCCTCGAACTCGATCCGCAGCACGGTGGCAAGCTCTTCGGAAATGCCCGTTCCCGATTCCTCCACCAGGTCGGTTACGTAGACCGGGTCCCAGAGCGGGTGCGCTGCGATGGCCTGGCTGTTGACGACGGCATGCCGGTAGATCTCGGCCGAGGCGGGATGCGCGGCGGCCCGGCTGAACCAGTACCGGGCGTTGTCGAAGTCGCCTTCGACCCGGTGAATCATCCCATGGATGTAAGCTCCATCGGGACCGGACATAGGCTGCACGATTTCGTGAGCGGCATTAAGGTTGCCGGCCGTGTACCAGAGAAGTGCCCGAACGCAGGCGGCCTTCTGCGGTTCCGGCAGGTCCAGGCTGCTGTCGGTAATGGCTTCAATCTGGGCAAGCAACTGAGGATCCGGTGCAGGTTCGTCTGGCGAAATCCGCGGCAGTTTTGCTTTGGCCAGAAGTGCGCGTACGTCCTGTAGTAACATGGCACAATGTGTCATCCCCTCAGGGGTTGAGCAACGGGCCGTCGCTGCCGCGCCGCTGCGTCACCGGAACCATGCCGGCGACGCTCGACCCCGGCCGCCGTACCAGCCGGCCGGGAGCCCGTCATCCTTCGAAATGACCGTGGCGCTCGTCAATAATGATGTCGCGGTAAGTCATCCCGGCCGGGATCATCGGCAGGACGTGTTCGGTGTAAGGCGTCATCACGTCCAGGACGTAACACTCATCGGACGCCAGCATGCGCTCCAGCGCCGGGCGAAGATCCGCCTTGTGCAGGATGCGTTCGCACTTGATGCCGAAACCGGAACAAATCTGGATGTAATCCGGGTAGATGCGTTCGCGGTCCCGCGGGTCGCCGAGGAAGGTGTGGCCACGATTCCCTTTATAGAAGCGGTCTTCCCATTGCACCACCATGCCGAGGTGCTGGTTATTGAGGATGATCGTCTTGGCGGCAATGCCTTCGATATGGGCGCACGCCAGCTCCTGCACGTTCATCAGGAACGAGCCGTCACCATCGATATCGATCACCTGCTTGTCCGGGTGCGCCACCTTCGCTCCCATCGCCGCCGGAAATCCAAACCCCATGGCGCCGAGACCGGCGGACGTCAGGAATTGCCGGGGCCGGCTGAAGTTATAATACTGGCCCGCCCACATCTGGTGCTGGCCGACGCCGGTCGTGATGATGGCGTCGCCCTGCGTCAACTCGTACAGCAGCTTGATCACGTGCTGCGGCTGAATCGCGTCCTCGGTGTCCTTGAAATCCAACGGGTAGCGCTTTTTCCAGCGGTTGATCTGATCATACCATTCCGGGTTCGTGCTGAACCCGGTCTGGACGCGCTCCTGGCCGCCATTCCGGAGCAGGCGATTCAACTCGGACAGCGCGTATTTGATGTCGCTGTGGATCGGGAGCTTGACGACTTTATTTTTGTTGAGCTCCGAATAATCGATGTCGATGTGCACGATCGTCCCGTGCTCGGCGAATTTTGCGACCTTGCCCGTGACGCGGTCATCGAACCGCACCCCGAGCGCGAGCAGGAGATCGGCCTCGTTCACGGCGCAGTTGGCGTAAACGGTGCCGTGCATGCCGAGCCACTTGAGCGAGAGCGGGTGGTTTTCCGGGAAACCGCCGATCCCCATCAAGGTGGTCGCGACCGGGATCTGGGCGCGCTCAGCGAATTCCAGCAAATCGTCCGCCGCGTTGGCGGTGATGATGCCGCCCCCGGCGTAGATCATGGGGCGCCGGGCGGATTTGATCAGGCCGATGACTTCGTTGAGGGCGACCGGGTCGGCTTTGGGCGGCAGCTGGTAGCCGCGCAGGGTCACCTCCGAGGGAAACACCGGCTGGGTGCTCTGGTTCTGAATGTTCTTGGGGATGTCGATGACCACGGGGCCGGGCCGGCCGGTCTGGGCGATGTGAAACGCCTCTTTAACCACGCGCGGGATTTCGTGGATGTCCATCACCAGGTAGCTGTGCTTGACCACCGGCAAGGTCATCCCGAACACGTCCGTTTCCTGAAAGGCGCCGCGGCCGATCATTTCCTGCGGCACCTGTCCGGTAATGGCAACGAGCGGCACCGAATCCATGTAGGCGTCAGCGATGCCGGTCACCAGGTTGGTTGCGCCGGGGCCGGAAGTGGCCATGCACACGCCGGCCTTACCCGTCGCCCGCCCGTAGCCGCCGGCGGCGAAGACGCCGCCTTGCTCATGCCGGGGCAGGATCGTGCGAATCTTGCTCGAGCGGGTGAGCGCCTGATGGATCGGCATGCTGGCGCCGCCCGGATAAGCGAAGATTACTTCCACCCCCTCCCGCTCCAGGGAGGCGACGAGGATCTCGGCGCCGTTCATCATTTCGCCTCGCTGCGGCAACGGGCGCGTGCTGACCGGGTTTTGGGTGGTAGAAGTATTCATAGAAGGAAAAAGGCCAAATATTATAGGGGGTTAGAGAATGCGCAGCAACCAGGAGTTTGCAAACCGGCGGTTCGAAGGTTGGTTTTAGACCGCAATCATCCGTTCTCCTATGATCACACGACGCAACGCTCTCAAAACGGCCGCCTTCGCCGCGGGCGCCTTTACCCTGGCCCCTCACCTGCTCAAAGCCCAGGCCGCTTCACCGGCGGTCAACGGCACCTACCCGTTCAAATTACCGGATCTCCCTTACGGTTACGACGCCATGGAACCGTACATCGACACCCTCACGATGCACCTGCACCATGACAAGCACCACGCGGCTTACGTCGAGAATCTCAACAAGGCTTTGGCGGATGCCGGTGAACCGTTCCATAAAATGACCGTCGAAGACCTCCTCCTGCATCTGGACGAATTGCCGGAAAAGGTCCGGACGGTCGTGCGCAATAACGGCGGGGGTCACTACAACCACTCGCTCTTCTGGCAGATGCTGAAGAAAAATGAGGGCGGCCAACCCACGGGGGAACTGGCCGCGGCAATCAAGGAGACTTTCGGCGGGTACCCGGAATTTCAGCAAAAATTCTCAGCGGCTGCCGCCAGCGTCTTCGGGAGCGGCTGGGCCTGGCTCGGGGTAGACGATAAAAACCTGAAAATCGGCACAACGCCCAACCAGGATAACCCGATTTCCAAATCGGATCGGAAGGTGGTTCCGCTGCTCGGCCTGGACGTGTGGGAACACGCTTACTACCTGAAGTACCAAAACCGGCGCGCGGAATACATCAAGGCATTCTGGAACGTGGTAAACTGGGACTACGTGGGCCAGCGTTACAAGGATAACCTGACGGCGTAAAAAGGCTGGGAAAGGGCGGAACCGACAAAACGCGTCCGTCCGGCGCTTTGGATCGGCTCAGGGTACGCGCCATTGCTCTTTGGTTAAGGGCGGAGGGGAGCGAAGGACTGCTCCCCTCCGGGACGAAGGCGGCCTCGGAAAACGCCTCATGAACTCAGGCTTGGCATTTGGGATTTTCCTGGCATTGATGCCTGCCTCATGGTTCGCCTTTTTGATCTCAACCCGCAGCAGCTGGAAGCGGTCAAAACCACCCGGGGACCGGTCCTGATCCTGGCCGGCGCCGGTACCGGCAAGACCCGGGTGATCACGATGCGGGTCAGCTACCTGCTGACCGAAGGCGTCTCACCCGACAAGATCCTGGCGGTAACCTTCACCAATAAGGCAGCCAATGAGATGCGGGAACGCATCGCGGGCATGGTTGACCGCGCCCAGGCGAAGAAGCTGACCATCTGCACCTTTCACGCGCTCTGCGTCCGGATCCTGCGCCAAAACATCGGCGCGCTCGGTTACAAAACCAATTTCACCATCTACGACGAGGGCGATCAGCTTGGCCTGATCAAAAAGCTCATCAACCGCGTCTCGGCCCGGGACGAAAAACTCGACCCGAACGCCGCCAAGAATTTCATCAGCAAAGCAAAAAATCAGCACTGGAAAATCGTCCCTCCGGACCGGGCGGAGACGCTGGCGGCGGCGGTGTTCCACCGCTACCAGGAAGAGTTAAAGAACCTGAACGCGGTTGATTTTGATGACCTGCTGTTGCTGACGGTCAAACTGCTGGATGAACACCCGGAGATCCTGGCCCGGTGGCGAGCCAGGTACGAGCACGTCATGGTCGACGAGTTCCAGGATACCAACCGGCTTCAATTTGAGCTGGTGCGGCAGTTGGCGGGCGAACACCGGAACGTCTGCGTCGTCGGTGACGACGACCAGTCAATCTACGGCTGGCGCGGCGCCGAGATCGCCAACATCCTCGAGTTCGAGGACCATTTTCCCCGGCCCCGCATCGTCAAACTGGAACAGAACTATCGGAGCACGAACGCGATCCTCGGCGCGGCCAACAGCGTGATCCGGCGTAACCCGCGCCGGCGGCCCAAGGTCCTCTGGAGCGAAAACGGCGACGGCGAAAAGGTGCGCATCGTCGAGGCGCCGGACGATCGTGAAGAAGCGACGTTTGTCGTTTCCGAGTTGCAGCAGCGGCATCAGCTTGAACAGGCCGGTTGGAAGGATTTCGCGATCATTTTCCGGATGAACGCGCAGGCACGGGTGATCGAGGAACAGCTGCGGCGGCTGCAAATCCCTTATCATCTGATCGGCGGCAGGAGTTTCTTCGACCGGCGCGAGGTGAAAGATTTCCTGGCTTACCTTACCTGTTTTCATAATCCGCAGGACGACGTGAACCTGCTCCGGATCATCAATACGCCGGCCCGCGGGATCGGCAGCACGACGATCGAACTGACGATTGAGGAGAGCCGGCGGGCCGGAAAAAGCGTTTTCGAGACGTTGCAGGCGCCCGCTTTCCTTGGACTGCTTTCGAACCGAACGCGCACGGCAGTCGAGGCGTTTGTGCATTTACTCGACGAATACGAAACGGCTGCGCAACAGCCCCTGGCTGATTTATCCCAGGTCGCCGGCCGGCTTCTGGCCGAGATCGGTTACTTCGACGACTTGCGGCGGACCTGCAAGACGCCTGAGGAAGCGCTGGATCGGGAGGAGAACGTCCGGGCGATGGTTCGCACGCTGGCGGAATACCAGGCGCGTTCAACTGAGGGGCTGGCCGGGTTTCTGGCCGAAACCGTCCTGGACCAGGAACGCGAGGAAAAGAAAACCGATGACCGCGACGGGGTGACCCTGATCACGCTGCACGCCGCCAAGGGGCTGGAATTCCGGCACGTCTTCCTGGTGGGCGTTGAAGAAGGCATTCTGCCCCACGACCGTTCCAAACTGGAAGGGTCCCTCGATGAAGAGCGGCGCCTGTTGTACGTCGGGATGACCCGTGCCCGGCAGAGCCTTACCCTGACGCATTGCAACACGCGGATGCGCTACGGCAGCGCCAGCCCGTGCACCCCAAGTTCGTTCCTGAAGGAAATCGACGGCCGGTTCGTCGAGCACGTGAATTTTCACAAGCTCGCCAATGCCCCCGCCAGCGAGGGCACCGCCCGTTCCCATTTTGCGCGGATGAAGCAGTTGCTCTCAGGTGACGGAGGATGAGTTCGGCGTTCGGCGTTCGGAGTTCGGGGTTCGGCGTGGGCATGCGGCCTGCAGGGCGCTGGGAGCACGGTCCACTTTGCTCCAAGGGCGTTTTCACGGCACCGCGTTAAACCGCGACCACGGTCGGAAGGCCGCTCCGAACTCCGAACCCCGAACTCCGAGCTCCGAACCCGCACCCGATTGACGGCCCGCCCGATTACCCCTACGCTGGTCCATGTCCTTAGTTCAGAATGCCGACTTTGAGTATCGGGTCGAAAAGCTGAGTCGCCTGGACGTGGAGGCTTTTACACCGTTTTTCGAGCGTCTCCCCCGCGATCCTTACGTGAGCGGCAACTATCGCCGGCGCCGCTTTTCACGGTTCCGAGGGCAGCCGGACCGGCTGACCCGGCTCGAGCACAAGTATTTCGAGCAGAGTTCGGCGGTGAACAAGCTGGCCGGCGGGATCAAACGGGATTTTGCTGAACTTGAGGACGCCCTGATGAACCTGCCCGAATTTCAGCGGCTGGTTGCCGTGTTCATTGATGCCGCCAGGATCGACCTGAACGCCGTCGAAGCAGGCGTTCACCAGATTCGCATCGTGGCGGAGCCCGGACAGCAGGGTGAACCGGCTCCGGAAGGCATTCACCAGGACGGGTTCGATTTTGTGGGCATCTTTTGTATCCGGCGCGAAAACATCACGGGCGCCGAAACTCACCTTTACACCAACCCTCAGCAACGGCCGCCGCTGTTCGCAAAGGAATTGCAGCCGGGGGAGTTTGTCCTGGTTAATGACCGGAGCTTATACCATTACACCAGCGCCATCCGGCCCGCCGGCGAGGGCGAGGGAATCAGGGATGTGTTTGTGATGACGGCCTGAATCCTTGCCGGGAGCGGCGGTTATGCTGATGGCCGGCCCGGAATGCTTCGGCCGGAGGGCGAAGCTTATCCTTCAAGCGTGAACAAGTTTTCTGGTGTATCGTCCTACTGGTTGTATGCATGCATTTCCGACTGAGTGGGCGCGGGCGCAGTTTCCCGCGTTGCAGCTCGCCATCGAAGGTCAGCCCGCCATTTTTCTTGATGGACCCGGCGGAACGCAGGTGCCGGAACCGGTGATTAAAGCCGTCGGCGATTATTACCGGAAAAATAACAGCAACCTCGGCGGCAAATTCATCACGAGCCAGAACACCGCCGAACTCGTGCAGAAGGCACGGGCGCAACTGGCGGAGTTCCTGAACGCGCGAGCGCCGGAAGAAATCGTTTTCGGTGCCAACATGACGACCTTGACGTTCAGCCTCAGCCGTGCCCTGGCGCGGACCTGGCAGGCGGGCGACGAGGTGATCGTTACTTCCCTCGACCACGACGCGAACATTACCCCGTGGCGGGTAGCGGCCGCTGAAAGGGGAGCCGTGGTTCGCACGTGGGAGTGCGACCTGGAAACCTGCACGTTGGCGCTGGCAGACCTGCAAAGGCTGCTTACCCCCAGGACCCGGCTGGTGGCGGTCACCCTCGCCTCGAACGCGCTCGGTTCTGTCACCGATGTGGCATCGGTCTGCCGGTTGGCGCACCGGAGCGGCGCTCAAGCGTTCGTGGACGCAGTCCACTTTGCGCCGCATGGCCCGATCGATGTGCAGGGATTGGACTGCGATTACCTGGCCTGCTCGGCTTACAAATTTTTCGGGCCGCACCTCGGCGTGCTCTGGGGACGCGCCCAACTCCTGGAACAGTTGGAAAGCTACAAAGTTCGCCCCGCCTGCAGCCATGCCCCAGGCAAATGGGAAACCGGAACGCAGAGTTTTGAGGCGATCGCCGGTACCGCAGCAGCCCTGGCTTACCTACGAGACGTTGGTTATCGCACCAGCGGGCGGGCCATCCTCCACGACGCGATGAATGTGATTCGCGAGCACGAAATGCATCTCAGCCAAGCCTTCCTTGAAGGGGTCCGAAGCCAGCACCGCATCGAGATTTACGGATCAGCCGACCCGGAGAGGTGCGAGACGCGGACCCCGACCTTCGCCTTTCGGGTGCATGGCGTCGCGCCGGCCGAAGTGGCCGCAAGATTAGCGCAGGCCGGCATCTTCGTGTGGTCGGGGCATTTCTATGCGGTCGACCTCGTCGATCGCCTCGGGCTGGATGAAGATGGCGGGCTGGTTCGCGCCGGGTTTGTGCATTACAATACCCTGGAGGAAGTCGAGCGAACGTTGGACGCCCTGGCCCGGATCTGAATGCCACGAACTCGGTAACGCGTAACGCGTAACGGGTAACGGGTACTGGTTAAAGTTCGGGGTTTGATCACACGGCGAACGCGGTGGGAAGAGGAACACCGAAGTCGACACCGGCATCCAGCACCCATGATGCCGCTCCGAACTGAACTCGTTACGCGTTACCCGCTACCCGTTACGCGTTTTTGCTCGAAGTGGCTCATCGCGATGAAGGCTTCATAACGCTGGCTGATGTCCTTTTCAGACAGCTGTACCATTCGCTCGACGCTGAAAGCTTCCACGCAGAAGCTGGCCATCAGGCTCCCATGAACCACGGCGCGCTTGAGGTCGTCGAACGTCACCTCCGCCTTGTTTTGTCCCGAGAGGAAACCGGCCAGGCCGCCGGCAAACGTATCACCCGCGCCGGTGGGATCCTGCACGTTTTCCAATGGATAAGCGCCGCAGCTGAAAAAGCCCTCTTTCGAGAGAAGAATGCAGCCGTGTTCGCCCTTTTTGATCGCCACGTATCTGGGTCCGAAACCAAGGATAGCCCGTCCGGCACGGATCAGATTATCTTCTTCCGTGAACTGCCGCGCCTCGCTGTCGTTAAGCACGAGAAGATCCACCCGCGGCAGCAACTTCAGCAATTCCGGGCGCGCGGTCATGATCCAAAGGTCCATCGTATCCGCCACGACGAAGCGAGGGGTGCGCACCTGATCAAGCACATGCGCCTGGAGTTCAGGGCTGATATTGCCTAAAAGCACGATCGGGATGGATTCGTACCCGGAAGGCAGCTTCGGGCGAAAAGTCTCAAACACGTTGAGTTCAACGTGCAACGTCTGCCGCCGGTTCATGTCGGCTTCGTACTCACCCGCCCAGCGAAAGGTTTTTCCATCGGCAATTTCCAGGCCGTTCAGGTCGATCTGCCGGGAACGGAACAGGTCGAGGTACCGTTGCGGAAAATCCGTTCCGACGATGCCGACCAGGTTGGCGGGCGCAAAATAGCTGGCGCTCAGGGCCGCATAGGAAGCCGATCCGCCGAGCAGATCGGGATAGTGGGCGGCAGGCGTTTTTATGTCGTCAATGGCAATGGAACCGACAATCAGGACGGACATGGCGCTGTAGGTGAGCTGAAACGGGCCAGGAAACAACCAAATTTTTTGGATTTGAGGCCCCGATCGCCGCGCTGCGGGGTGAGATCTTCCGCCGGCGCCGGTCGCCAGGCACGGAGCAATCGTCAGGCGCCGGCGATGTTCGCCTCCCGGAGTACCGCCTTTAAGCTGCGCGCTTTTTCCAAAACATTCGGCGCGTGCAGGAGGTCGGAAACGATGCAGACGCGCCTGGCGCCTGCCGACAGCACCTCGCGCAGGTTGGAAAGTTTGACGCCGCCGATCCCAAAAATCGGGATGTTGATCGCTGCATGGACGGTTGGCAGGCCGGATAGACCGATCGGTTTGGCCCCTGGTTTCGTCGGGGTGGCAAAAAGCGGGCCGAACCCGATGTAGTCCGCCCCATCCTGGAAAGCGCGCGCGGCCTGCTCAGGGGAATGGGTGGATTTGCCGACGATGCATTCACGGCCCGCCTGCCGGCGCGCTTCGGCAATGGAAGCATCGTCCTGCCCCACGTGACAACCCTCAGCCTCAACCTCCGCCAGCAGTTCCGGGTAGTCGTTCAAGATGAACGGAACATCGGCCAGTTGGGTCACGGCGTGCAGTTCGGCGGCCAGGGCGGCAACGTCTTTCCTGGCCAGACCTTTGGCCCGGAGTTGGATCAGATCCGCGCCGCCCTGAATCAGTTGGTGGGTTACGTCAGCGGCTCGCGCGGGTTCCACGTAGCCCAGATCCACGATCGCGTACAAAAGGCATTCCTGCAGCTCCTTCACAGCCACAACAAACGGCAGAGCATAGCCGACGCAACCGGTAACCGCACCCGGTCTTACAAAATCGCCCGGAACCTAGCCAAGGCGCGTTGTTCCTTTCATCATGCGTTCCACGAAGCTGGTATCGAATTTTCCAGCCTGAAAATCTCCGTTCTGCATGATTTGCGCCTGGAATGGAATGGTGGTCTTGATCCCGGTAATCAGGTATTCATTCAGGGCGCGCGACATGCGCCGGATCGCCGCGCTGCGCGTCGAGCCGACCGTGATCAGTTTGGCGATCATCGAATCGTAGTACGGTGGAACCGTGTATTTGGCGTACGCGTGCGAATCGACCCGGACGCCGCGCCCGCCGGGGGCATAATAGAGGTCGATCATGCCCGGAGACGGCTGAAAGTTGTTGTGCGGATCCTCGGCATTGATGCGGCACTCGATGGCGTGGCTGCGAGGGGTGGCCGAGGCGATGCGCTCCGAGACCTTGTTTCCGCTCGCGATCGAAATCTGCTCTTTAACCAGGTCGCAGGCGTAAACCTCCTCGGTTACGGCGTGTTCAACCTGGATGCGCGTATTCATTTCCATGAAGTAGAAGTTGCCCTGGTTATCAACCAGGTACTCCATCGTGCCGGCGTTTTCGTAGCCGACGGACGCGGCAAGTTTGATGGACGCTTCGCCCATGCGCGCCCGCAATTCCGGCGTCATCAAGGGCGACGGGCATTCTTCAATAATCTTTTGGTTGCGCCGCTGGATGGAACAGTCGCGCTCGCCGAGGTGAATGATGCGGCCGTGGCTGTCGCCGAGGACCTGGAACTCGATGTGATGCGGGTTTTCGATGAGTTTCTCGATGTAAATGGCCCCATTGCCGAATGCCTTCTCGGCTTCGGCACGGGCCGCGTGAAAACCCTGCACGAGGCTTACCTCGTTGTGTGCGGGCCGCATGCCCCGGCCGCCCCCGCCGGCAATCGCTTTGATCATCACCGGGTAACCGATCTTCTTGGCGATTCGCAACGCCTCCTGCTCGGTGTCGACCACCCCGTCGCTGCCCGGTGAAACCGGTACCCCGGCCTTGACGGCTTGTTCGCGCGCAGCATTTTTGTCACCCATCGCGCGGATGGCTGAAGGTGACGGCCCGATGAATCTAATGTTGCAGCTGCCGCAGATCTCCGCAAAATGCGCGTTCTCGGCCAGAAAGCCGTACCCTGGATGAATTGCATCCACGTCGGTGACCTCAGCGGCGCTGATGATGCGGTCGATTTTAAGGTAACTCTCGGAGCTGGGTGCCCGGCCGATGCAGACGGCTTCATCGGCTAACTGCACGTGCAGCGAATCAACGTCAGCTTCCGAATAAACGGTTACGGTCGCAATCCCCAGCTCCTTGCAAGCGCGAATGATTCGAAGCGCAATCTCGCCGCGGTTGGCGATAAGGATTTTGGAAAACACAGCCTAATTGACCCGGAACAAAGGTTGCCCGAACTGAACCGGTGTTCCGTTCTCGACGAGAACCTCTGCAATGACACCGCGCATCTCGGCTTTGATTTCGTTCATCACTTTCATCGCTTCGATGATGCAGACCACCGTTTCTTCATCGACATCCTGACCCACCTGCACGTACGGCGCAGATTCGGGAGAGGGCGCCCGGTAAAAGGTCCCGACCATCGGAGAAACAATCTCTTTGAATTCCCGCCTGGTCTCTGCCGCCGGAGCTGGAACCGGGGAGGCGGCGATCGGCGCAACCGTCGCCGCCGGGGGGGACGGAGCAGCAGTCACGATCGGGGCAACCGGCCGCTGCGCTTCGAGTTCAAGCTTGAAGCCTTCCTTTTCAAGCTTGAATACGGCCAGGTCATTCTTCTTCATCAAATCGATGATGGCTTTGATCTCTTTGAGTTCCAAGGGTTCTTCTCCGGGCATGGATGAGCTTCCACGTTAGGCCGTGCTTTGAAGATCGCGCAAGTAGTTGTTATCGCCGCCCCACCGCACGGGTTGCATCGGTTCTCTCGGATCGCGGCCCCGCTTCAGCTTGTCCCGTTGAGGACTGGCCATCAGTCATTACTCTGTTCCATGACGGAAGTACCCCTTGGCACCGAACTGCAGGGCCACGTCCAGGCGCTGGCCGCGTGCCGAAAATGCCCGTTGATGCGTTCAACACCGGTTTCCGGCGGTCCGGTGCACAGCAAAGTCATGCTTATCGGCCAGGCTCCCGGCGTGAGAGAACCGTTGCTAGGCCGGCCCTTTGCCTGGACGGCCGGCAAGACCATGTTCAAATGGTTTTGGGAAACGCTGGAGGTGGGAGAGGCCGAGTTCCGCGCCACTGTCTACATGGCCGCAGTGTGCCGCTGCTTTCCGGGACGCGGGTCCCAAGGGGGCGACCGGGTGCCGAACCGCCAGGAGATCGAGAATTGTTCCACCTGGATGCAGGCGGAGTTTGCGCTGCTCAAACCTGAATTGGTGATCGGCGTGGGTAAACTCGCGATCGGCCGGTTCATCGCGCCGCTGCCGCCTTTGCACGACCTGATCGGAAAAATCTTTCCGGCTGAACGTTGGGGACACCGCTTCGATCTGGTGCCGCTGCCGCATCCTTCAGGCGCTTCACCCTGGCCCCGGCTTGAGCCCGGCAAGAGCCTCACCCGGACCGCCTTGGGGCTGATCCGCGATCACCCGGCCTGGCGAACCCGGACGGACTTTCCCGTTAGGAAACCGGCAGCCGCCCCGCCAAGCCCCCCTGACAACGCGGGAAATGAGTGCTAAGCAACCGGCGAAACCGTCAGCGTAAATGAGTGACCAGAGCAGCAGCCGCCCCAGCGTTCAACCGGTCCAGGCGCCCCCGCCGAAGCCGGACCGTGCTCCGGGCCATTGGAGCGACTTTCCGGTCAAAGTCCTCGGGGAGATCGGACGCCATCCCCTGGTTATCCTGATCTTGCCTTCGCTCTGGTTTTTCGTCCGGTACCTGCCGTTTTGGAAAGACATCGACGTCCTGAATTCACTCGCGTCGCCGTTTACGGTCGACAACCTGCTGCTCTGCCCGCCGCTCTATTGCGTGCTCGGACGGGTGCCTTTCTGGATTACGGACACGCTTCTCCACGGGACGGCTCCCGGGATCCTTTCGCCCCAACACCCGTCGTTGGAAGCCGTTTACGTTTTAGCCCTTTGCCAGCATGCGCTGCTGTGGGCAGCCCTGCGTTATTTTGTCTTCAGCCTGCCTGCGTCCGACGCCGGCCGCGGCGCAGCTGCCTTGATGCTGGCCAGTGCGGCCAGTTTTTACTCGTTCGCGCACACCTGCGGGGCGGAGGCCACCACGCCGGTTACGTGGTTTGCGCTCTTCGGGGTCGCGCTGCGCATCCTGTACAGGCGCGTTTCCTGGAAAGCCTGGACGGCGTATGCCGTCATTTTGATCTTGAGCATCGGCTCGCGGCACGTCAGCGGCCTGCTGCTTGGCTGGTTCCCGACCACCGCGGCCGTGCTTGCGCTTTACCGCTGGCGTTTCAATCGGGCCGGATTGCCGGGCCAGGTGCGTGCCCTGCTGGGGGTCGCCGGCCTCGCGTTGGCGCTAAGTACGGCCGGCTTGTTGGTCGAGCGGTTCACCGTCGCGCGGCTCTGCGCGCATTTTGGCGTGGTCGTCAGGCCGATCATGGGGCAGGCGTTAAGTGACCGGATCGGCAGTTTCCTTGACCGGTTGCCACCCGAGGAACGGCGCCGGGTCGCACAGCGGGCCGCCGTCGCCGTGCGGGAGGATGATCCGCAGCGGGCAGCCACCGTAACGCACACGGTCGAAGCCTTGGCCACGGTCGGAACTTACCACCTCGGCACCGTGCGGGTGATCGGGGATGAACTGGCGCGAAGGGGGTTTTCGGGTGAGGCGCTCGATGTGGAACGGGACCGCACGATCCTCGACGCGACTCTGGCCTACTACCGGATCGGCGACCCGCGGTTGATCCGGCTCGTTTTGAGCGACGTAGCAAAAGGTTTTTACCCGACCAACGATCAAGGCATCGCCATGACCGGCCCCAAGTCGACCTTTGATTCGATTCCGCTCATCGCAGAGCGGCCCCAGGCCTGGGCCGGTATCAGCGGCCTGCCGATGTTTAACCGCACGGTTGCTCAAGCGACTTTGGACCGGGCCTTTCATGACAATTACATCCGGCATTGGCGGTTTCTGCCGATCGGGGGGTGGCTCGCCCTCATTTTCGGGATCGGGATCCTGCGAATGTTTCGACGGGATCTGCCGGTCGAGTTGGCGTTGACCGGCCTTACCATGTTCGGCATCGGCCTGGTCACGTACGCGGCGACCTGCGTCTGTAATTACTCCATGCCCCGGTACGTCCTGCCGCTGTTCGTTGCCGTCTTTGCCTGCGGCGCAGTGGTAAGCGTGGCGCGTAACGGGTAACGGGTAACAGGGGCAATGATGGGGGAGAGCCGCCGATATCAAGCCCGAAGACCGACGCTGACAGCCGGGGCCTCGTGCCCGCAACCCGCCACCCGCTACGCGTTACCCGTTACCGCCCAGATCACGCGTACCGCCTGGGAGGTTGCGTGGACGTTGTGAACCCGGAAAATGGCGGCGCCCCGCAAGATTCCGGCCACTACGCAGCCAATCGTGCCGGCATCGCGGTCTTTGGGCTCGGGGAGGCCGAGCGTTTCGCCCAGCACCGTTTTGCGTGAGACCGGCAGCAGGATCGGGCGGCCAAAGACCTGGAGTGAATCGAGTTCATGCAAGATCCGCAGGTTATCCTTTTTCTGTTTCGCAAAGTCGATGCCGGGATCCAGGATGATGGCGTCAGCGTTGACCCCGCTGCGCATGGCCTGACTGATCTTGACCTCAAAAAATTCGTGCAGCGCTCGCATCACGTCCGGGTATTGCACGTGGGTGTGCCGTTGTTTCGGCAGCCCGACCGAATGCATGATCACCAGGGCGGCGCCGGTCCCGGCCGCAACCCGGGCGTTCTCATCGCCGGGCAGCGCACTCATGTCGTTCAGGAGGTCGCCGCCTGCCGCCAGAATCGCCCGTGCCACGGCGGGGCGCCAGGTGTTGATGGAAAGTAAGGGCGGAAAAACCTGTTGATCATCCACCGCCGTTGCCCCTTCGTAAGTTTCCGTAAACCGTTGCACGAAGGGAATCACCCGCTCGATTTCCTCCGGCTCACTCACGGGCTCGCGGTTGGTCCGGGCGCTCTCGCCCCCCACGTCGATGATGTCGGCGCCTTGCTCGACCAGGGTTCGCGCGCGCCGGAGGGCCGTGACGGCGTCGAGGGTGCCGTCGCCGGAGAACGAATCGTCCGTCAGGTTGACGATGCCCATGACCAAGGGCCGGCGGGGAAACCGGAGGGATCGCGTGCGGGCCCGGAGGATCATGCGTCGTTCTTATTCATACAGTGGCACCGGGAATCTGCGGCGCCCCTGAAACTTGATCCTTTCCCGGTAACCGGCTTCACGCAGCAATCGGTAAGCCTGGTCGAAGCCGGCACCCACCTCTTCAGGCGCGTGCGCATCCGAATTAACCAGCACGGGTACGCCGGCTGACGCCGCCATTTTCAGGAAATCGAAGGCGGGGTATTGCTCACCTGCCGCCTTGCGCCAGCCGGCCGTGTTCAGCTCGAAGGCCATATCGTGGTCGACCAACGCCTGGATCACCCTTTCGTAAGCTGGACGCGGATCGGTTTCCGGCCGGTGGCCAAACTTTTTGGGGAGGTCAGGGTGCGCAACAAAATCGAAGAGCCCGGACCGGATGCAGCGAACGTAATTGGTCCAGTAAAGGTCCCAGATCTCGTCGACCGGCACCTGGTCAAATTTGTAGACGAGCTCCGGGTTATCAACGTCCCAACCGGGGCTGAGGTAATGCACACTGCCGATCAGGTAATCCCACGGATACAACTGGCTGAGCTGCTCGATCCAGCCTTCGTATCCCGGGATATAATCGCACTCGAGGCCAAGCCGCACCGGAAACCCGGTCTCTCGCGCTTCCCCGATCAATTCAACGTACCGGGGCAGATCATCTTTGGACATCCGCCAGTTGTCGTATTGCACCGGCATCGGGTTGTGGTCGGCGAACCCGATTTCCTGCAGGCCGCGTTGCCGCGCCTGCGCGACGTATTCGCGCGGGTGCCCGGCGGCATGATGGCACAGGGGCGTGTGGAGGTGGTAATCGGTGCTCACAATCGGCAGGTGGTCGACGCTTCTTCAAGGCCCGCCGGGCCGGGTCCGGCCGGCCCACCCGTGCGCGAGCAGAGGGATCCATCGTACCGGAAAAACACAAACGCAAAACCGCCCGGGGCGGTTTTGCGTTGCGTCAAATGCGATTTCGGATCGTGCCTGGTTTCTGACCGGCCAAATGCACCTCCCGGGATACACCCGTCTAAAACCGGACGTAACCAAGAGCAAACAGGATCAGGATAATCACCAGAAGCAGGCCCAAACCGCCGCTCGGATAATACCCCCATCCGGAGCTGTAGGGCCACGTTGGTAAAGCGCCGATCACTAACAGCACCAGGATAATCAGAAGAATGGTACCCATGATCTTTCTCAGTATGTAAGGTTAAAAAATCGCGAGCCTGGGTGGCGTCGGTTTTAACGTTGGGCCATCGTAACCTCCCGGGGACAAAGTGTCACTTGTTTTCGGGGCCGTCTGTCATGCCTGTTGCCGTTATCGCCCCGGATGTATTGCTTGACTCGCGTCTCGCCCTGTTTCACACCAGGCAGCGTTGGATGGCAGTCGCCGACCTGCATTTCGGCTACGAAGTGAGCCAGCGCGCGCGCGGATGGATGGTTCCTTTCTGGGGAATGGACATGATTGCCGGCCGTCTGCGGGAGTTGGTGGCGGATCACCAACCGCAAACCCTGGTGGTCGCCGGTGACATTGTCCATTGCAGCCTAGCTGAGTCTGCCGCGATTTGTTTCATCGATGAACTCCGGCAATTGGGGCCGAAGGTCGTGCTGATCCGCGGGAACCACGACCGGCAACTCCGGAACCTTGAGCTGGTCGATGAGCACCGGGCGCCCGGTTACCGCTTTCACCACGGCCACTGCGATCTTGCGCCCTTAGACGACGCCGTGGACGTGATCGGGCATTTTCACCCGTGCTGGAAATTCAATGACGGAGCCGGCACCCGGCTGCGGGCCCCGGCGCTGATTGAGACCCGCCGTACCCTGATCCTGCCGGCATTTTCGCCATGGGCCGCCGGAACGCCTATGCACCTGGAGGAGCCGCACCGGATCTGGGTCTGCAGCAAAAAACGGGTCTTTCCTCTCCCGGCGAACGAAAAATGCCACAAATGAAGCGGGCGCCGGGTGCCGGGTGTCGGTCACACGGCGGGCACAGCGGATTTGGCGGGCACGACGTAAGAGTTCACACGGTCACACGGCGGGCACAACGTAAGAGTTCACACGGCGAACACGGCG